>NZ_AKIS01000095.1:0-6375 GCF_000277005.1 Pontibacter sp. BAB1700
TTTCTGCTATCTATAAACGAAAAAACCCACTGAATTTCAGTGGGTTTTTCGTTTTTGTACCTTGGGCCGGAGTCGAACCGCACGAGTGTAACCTCATTGGTGTTTGAGACCAACGCGTCTACCAATTCCGCCACCAAGGCATTTTGTTCTATCTGGTTTCAGGTATAGCACCCTGGGCCGGAGTCGAACTTTTGTTCCTGATCGACTATCAGGAACGGGTTGCAAACTTAGATAAAGTTTCCTGAATACGCAACAAATATTTTTTCTTCAAATAGTAGGTTTTTACCTCCTGCAAGGCCTCTTCTTTGGTAACTCCATGAAGCTCAGGGTATCGCTGCAGCACCGGCAGGATATCATTTTCTAAAGCAGCCATGGTGCCCGAGCTCTTCTCCCCTATCTCGTGTAGTTTGGCGGCGTCAAAATCGAACTCCAGCTCCATCAGTTCCTCGTTGATCTCCATCATCTCCATCAGGAAATCGCCCGGCAGCTCGTTTTTGCCCTCTTCCAGCAGGCCGTGCTCTTTCAGGATGTACTGCATGCGCAGGTCGGCATCGCTGAGGGTGCGGTAGGCGTTGGTATTGAGCGTGGAGAGCTCCAGGATCTTCTGCTGCGTGCCCAGGTCCTCGTTCGCGTAAAAGTCGGGGTGGTACTCGCGGCTCAGCTCGTAGTAGCGACTTTTGATCGCTTTCTCGTCGGGCAGGAAACTCTCAGGTATATGGTAAAACTCGAAATAATTCATAGTCACAGTGATCAGTAAACAGTTATCAGTAAACACCAACAGGTATACGTAGCAAAAGTACAGGAAAAAGCCTTAAGAATGTTTATACCTGCGCAAAAAGGCACGCACCGGCTATACCTGTAAAGGGCTAGTCAAGCGAAAGCCTGTGCCGCTCTCACAGCACAGGCCACTCACCTTAAACGCAACTATAAAACTATTGCAACAGCTTAATGCCTTCTTCGTTGCCCTGCTGCCTGGCCAGGTCAAGGGCAGTGAGGCCGCGCTGGTCTTTCAGGCTTTTATCGGCGCCATGCTTCACCAGCAGCCCGATCAGGTCATTGCGGCCGAACATGCTGGCAAACATCAGGGCGGTGCCGCCGTTGCCGTTCTGCACATTCACATCGGCCCTTTGCTGATGAGCAGCTCCGCCAGCGCCGAGTATCCTTTAAAGGCTGTTCCCATCAGGGCGGTATTGCCCGAGGCATCCTGCTGGTTCACATTAGCACCAGCTTCCAGTAGCACTTCCACTGCCTCATGGTGACCGCCATACACGGCGATAATCAGCGGTGTGAAGCCGCGTTGGTCGGCCGCATTCACGTCGGCTTTGCTTTGCAGGTGCTCGCGTATCACCGCCACATCGCCTGCCCTGGCTGCCCCGATCAGGTCGGTGGTCTGCGCGAAAATGGTGGCAGGTATAAGTAAGAAGAGTAAGTTGAAAATGAATGATTTGAACATGGTATTCAGGTATAAGTTATGGGTTAAATGGTATATGTTACAGGCCGCCGCATGCGTAGGTATAGCCAGCGGTTAAGCTCGTGTTAAACTGTTATTTGCTTATCGGAAGGTGCCGTTCTGAACAATTGCTGCATGGCCTGCAAAAGTTGCTCACGGGCTATACCTTCGGAGGTGCGCAGGGCGCTGCCGGGCGCCGGATCAGTCGATCAAGCGTGGCCTTGGCAATGGCCTGTGCCGCTGCGTTGTCGGCAGGACTAATGTGCTTCTGGAGCTCGCTGCCCAATACTTCTGCAAAAAAGGTTTTCAGTTCGCCGATGGCCTGCGCCACGGGCTGGTCCTGCAGCCACAGGGAAAAAACTTCTGTTTCTTCAGCTATAATCTGCTCCACTGCCGCAATGGCAGCCTGCCGCGTCACCAATACTGCCTGCGTGCGGCGGCTGATCTGGTCGATGTTCACCAGGGTGGTGTTGGTCAACTGCCCTGCTTCAGGCGCTATACCTTGCGGCACCGATAAGTCGAGGAGCACGCGCTTGCCTTTTGCTTCGCCGAAAGCCGCCGCCTGTAACTGTGCTCCGCCACCCACACAACTCACCACCACATCAAAGCTGTTCAGCTCCTGTGTGTAGTTTCTGAAGGCAATGTGCTGCACACCCAGTTCCTGCGCCAGTAATTCGGCGCGGGCATCGGTACGGTTCGTCAGCACGATGTCTTTAAAGCCAAAGGAGCTGGCATAGCGGGCGATGTCGGTGCCCATTTGCCCCGTGCCAATGATCAGCATGCGTTTGGCTGCGAAGTCCTTTCTGGGAAAGAAATCTGTGAGGCGCTCTAAGGCAGCATAGCCCACCGAGGCAGCTCCTACCCGGAAATCGGTTTCGTTGTGTACCCGCTTGTGCGCCCGGAACAGCGTTTGCAGCGCCTGGTGCAGCAAAGGGCTCCCCAGTTTAAGGTCGTTGGTCAGGCGGTAGCTGTCCTTCAGCTGCCCAATGATCTGCCTATCACCCAGCACCCGCGAGCGCAAGCCAAGGCCCACCTCCAGGAGGTAGTACAGGGTGCTTTCGCTGTAGCTGTGGTAGGTAAAGAGCGGTGCGAAGGCAGCTGCGTTTAAATCTTTAAACCGAAGTAGCGCCTGCTGTACAGCGGCAGTTTCGGTTGCTGTTGTTTCATAGTAAACCTCGGTGCGGTTGCAGGTCGTCAGCACCAGCACGCCCTCTACCAGTCCCGCCGCTTTCAGCTCCTGCATAAAGGCTGTGGCCTCTTCTCTGCTCAATTGCAGCGCCTGCCGCTGTTCGAGTGTGGCAGTTTGGTGTGAAATGGAGATAACTTGTAGCGTATGCTTCATGGGAAAGGGTTTTACCGGGGTGATTTGATCTACTGACTGCTCTGCAAACAGCCAGGGTTCAGGGAAAGCAGGCTGAGCCTTTTGTACCCAGCCTGTTCCTGTTATTACTTGCTTGCCACCAGGGCCATCACGTCGTTTTTGTTCAGTTTAAGCGCTTTCATCAGGCGGGTGCCGTAGTCGGCATCCGCCTGGTAGAAATGGCTGACCATTTTGTGCACGATCACTTTGTTGCGGATCTGGCCCAGGTCACCTGCCAGGTTGCTGATCAGGTGCTTTTTGTCAGCTTCGGAAAGTGAGCGGTACAGCTCACCAGCCTGCGCAAAATTGTTCTGCTTGCTGATGGCGCGCTGCATGGTCTCGGCGTCGATCTTGCGGGTAGCGTATTCGTGCTGCTTGCTGTCCACGTAAGTGCCCTGCTTGGTCACGCTTGGCTCGTAGTTGATGTTGGAGTTTTTGCCACGGTTGCTGAAGGCCCCGTTCTGGTTGTTGCTGTTCACCTCTACCTTCGGGGCGTTCACCTCGATGCGCTGGAAATTAGCACCCAGGCGGTAACGCTGCGTATCGAAGTAAGAGAACACGCGGCCCTGCAACAGCCTGTCTTCGGAAGGCTCTATACCTGGCACCAGCGTAGCCGGCGAGAAAGCCGATTGCTCCACTTCTTCGAAGAAGTTGCCCGGCACGCGGTTCAGGGTCATTTTACCGATCTTGATGCTCGGCGCCACGGACTCAGGCCAGATCTTGGTTGGATCCAGCGGATTGAAATCGAACTTGTCCAAATCTTCCGGCTTCATCATCTGCACGGTGAGTTCCCAGCTCGGGAAGTTGCCTTTGCCGATTTGCTCGTACAGGTCGGTGGTGGCGTGGGTATGATCTTTGGCCTGTACCTGCGATGCCTCAGCCGCTGTCAGGCTTCTCACGCCCTGCAGCGATTTCCAGTTGTACTTCACGTAAGTAACCTCGCCCTGTGCGTTCACCCACTTAAAGGCGTGTACCCCAAAGCCATCCATTTCGCGGTAACTGGCTGGCGTGCCCAGGTTAGAGTACAGGTAAGTCAGCATATTGGTAGACTCCGGCTGGTGCGACAAAAAGTCGAACACGCGCTCCTGGTCCTGCTTGTTGTAGATAGGCGACGGCTTGAAAGAGTGCACCATGTCCGGAAACTTGATGGCGTCGCGGATAAAGAACACTGGCAGGTTATTGCCTACGAGGTCGTAGTTGCCTTGGTCGGTGTAGAACTTCACGGCGAAGCCACGCGGGTCACGCAAGGTTTCAGGGGAGCCCTGCTCGTGCACCACCGTAGAGAAGCGTATGAAAAGTGGGGTTTTCTTGCCTTTGCCGTTGATCAGGGAAGCTTTGGTAAATTGGGAGAAATCGCCGTAACTCTCGAACTCGCCGTAGGCACCGGCACCGCGGGCATGCACCACGCGCTCAGGTATGCGCTCACGGTCAAAAGAGGCCAGTTTTTCGATCAGATGCACGTCCTCCAGCAATACCGGACCGTTCTCACCTGCTGTCTTGGAATTTTGGTTGTTGCCCACTGGCGCACCTGTGTTGGTGGTAAGGGTCTTCTGCTGCGCCATGGCAAACTGTCCGCTTGCTGCAATAGCTAACACTAGTAAAGATTTCCGTAACATTTGTGGAATTTGGGTTGATTAACGCCACAAAAGTCCGCGGAAAGTCTATATAGATCAAATAGATTAAAGTAAACGGATTATAGTTAAAAACTATAACATTGGATAAGCTGCTTATTCAAAAAGGTTTACCAATGACAGCATACGCCTAAACCACCTCAAAATTCGATAGCAAAAGATATAGCCACGTGAGGTGAAGCCTATACTATTTGCTACCTGGATCCTTGCCGGATGACAAAAAGAATGGAATGAAACAGCCCTGCTTTAAAGATTGGTTCAGCAGGAATTACGCAGTGCTATTGAAGGGGCTATACCACTCCAGTTAGAGACAGTTCAAATGTCTACTTGCACATTCGACCAAGCCTGCGGCCTGTCAGCAAACAGCGCCTTGGTGGCCTTCCATACCTGCCCGAACAGCTCGGAGTCGCGGTAGTTGTTGAGGTGCTCCTCGGAGTCCCAGAGGCTGTAGGTGCTGTAAATATTGGGGTGATTCAGGTCCTGCAGCAGTTCTACATGGTTGCAGCCGTCAAAGGCCCTGATCTTCTCTTTTGAGTTGCGGAAAATTTCCAGGAAGTCGGCCGTCTTCTCCGGCTGAAAGGTCATGCGTACGATGCGGATTAACATGGAGTAATCAAGTGAATTAGTGATTGAGTAATTGTAGAGGAGAATTTTTGTGACCATTTAGTGCTGGGTGGACTCGCCCTTTCTAAAAATTGAAGCCAGCGCTATGATCAGGTATGCAGTAGCACTTAAGCCGAAAACATAAGGCAAGTACTGCTTGCCTTCCTGGTAAAACACGATGGCCATAACTGCCAGTGCCGCCGACTCGATCAGAAAGCAAGCGATCTTGACACTTCTATGAGACCAGTGGTAAACCTTCTCCAAAATTAATAAAAGGATAATTAATATACCCAATCCCACAAAAAAACCACCACTCAACACATGCTGCTGGCTCAGTTTGTCTGCCCCTTTCAGGAGCAGCACAAACACCGTGAGCACATGCACCAGCAGGCCAAGTCGGTGGTTCCTATCTTTCATGCGAAGCCGTCAAAAAAATCACTCATTCGCTCAATCACTAATTCACTCAATCACCAACTCAGGCTCCCGGATAAAAGCGCACATCTACCTGTGAGTCGAAGTCTAGACCGAGCAGTTCGGCAGCGTTGCCTTTGTTGATGCCGATGCAGAGCTGGCCAAGATGGTTGTAAAGGCAGCAGCAGTCGCCGTCTTCTACCTGGGTATAGTTCTGGTGGATGCGTCCAACCGTTTCGCGGCCGAAATGCACGGTGTAGGTGCGGCCATGGGCAATGGTCTCTACACTGTCTTTGGTAATGTTGGTGATCAGGTTGCCGTAGTGGTCCACATGAATGACATGCCCTGTTATGGAGTGATCGTTGAGGCGCAACTGGCGGTTAAGCAGTTGCTTATAGGAGGTAGTTCGCTCACCCAGCACGTCGATGTCGCCACCTTTAGCCAGGTATAGCGCAGCAGGAGCCAGCAGATTTTTGGCTGGGAAAGGAAGCAGTTCCTCATCCGTCTGCAGCTCCACTACCACTTCTGGCTCCCCGTCTGTCAGCAACGAAAGCAACCCATTGTCAGCGAGTAGAAAGTAGTGGCCCTTGTATTTTGCAGCATGATATTTGCCCTGTTTGCAACCGTGCGTGTCTACTGCCACCAGGTGCACCGTGCCTTCAGGGAACTCCCGGAACACCGAACCGATAATGTACTCGGCCTGCGGGATATTGAAAGGCTCAATCCCATGGGAAATATCCACGATATGGGCCTGAGGCTGCAGGGACAGCATGGCGGCCTTTACAGCAGCTACGTAATGATCGGTGTAGCCAAAGTCTGAGGTAAACGTAATTACAGCCATAGAGCGAACTATAATTTGAGTAGATTTGTAATCTATATGTAACAATTTTAGCTAATTTACAGAATATATTACCAACGTA
>NZ_AKIS01000096.1:0-7829 GCF_000277005.1 Pontibacter sp. BAB1700
TTGTCAGCTATACCTTATCTTTGGGGAAACTACCATGCCCATGCAACCTGACTCATCCATGCTCACAGAGCTGGTCCGTATGAAAATGCCCTTTGGCAAGTACAAGGACACCGTGTTGTGCTACCTACCCGTTTCCTACCTGGAGTGGTTTGCCCGTGAAGGCTTTCCTCCCGGCAAGCTGGGCATGTTACTCGCTACCCTTTACGAGATCAAAATCAACGGACTGGAGTATTTGCTGGAGCCACTGAAAAGGCAGATGCGCAACAGGTAAGCTATACCTAACGCAACTCGTCAAAGCTGTACTTGGCGTCGTTCCAGAAGGCGTCCAGGGCAATAATGCGGGGTTTGAAAAAAGAAATCAGCGTCGGCCAATCGTTCTGATTGAAAACACTCACGCCTTTTAGCTCTACATAAATGCGGCTCACTACTTTTCCATACTCGTCAGCTGTGTGCAGGTCCCAAGTCCACTCCTCTCCTGCCGTGTCGTGCAACAACTCTTTCAACGCTTCAAACTGCTCGAAGAACATTTGCTGGATCTCAGGGTCAGGCTGCGTCATCTCGATTGCAACAGAGGCCTCTTTCTTATCAGCCTGCATGCGGAAGTACACGTTCTTCAGACCTGTCTTATAATTGATCCAGTTGGTACGCATCCCCTCCGCCGACAGCACCGGCGCCATATACTGCCCAAATGCTGTCCAGAATGCCTGTTTGAGTTTAGAAGCCTGTTCCCGTGTATACATAATCACAAAATTGGCAATTGCCCGGTAGATTAGCAAGGTATACTGCTAAGCAGTAGTACCGATGCTACTGTTTCTGCATTGTATTACCACAGGATAGTCTGGAAAAAAATGAACAGCTGGCGAAGGTTACGGTTTAGCGTAAGATGCCTTCATTATCAACCATGTGCCTACTTTGAGCAGGTATAGCTATACTCAAAGTTATATTCTACAAAGTTGCCTTGCGAATATTTCTGTCGTGCTGTTAGTGGGTAGCCTTTATCAGAGTAGGTATACTGTATATCGTATGCAAAATTTATCCGGCCATCTTCACTCCACCTGGTTACGCTTGTTACATTATGAAGCTGAGGCAGATTCAACACGAAGCCGTCAGTTTCATACTGCAGCATGGGGGCAGGCTGTGCCGGGGATGCTGAGAAAGGCGCCTTCCTTGTGTCATACCTGATATCATCTTCATAAGGCAGAAATTGAAATTCAGGATCGATAGGATACGTCTTTACACGTGTCATTACACCATTGGCATACGTAGATTTGAATGATAAATTATGGAATAAGTCAGAGCCTTGCCAAGGTCTCATCGAGTGAAATGCTGATGAGTCTGGCTCATTAGTAGCCCCATAGGTATACTCTACTTTCGCAAGTTCAACAGTAGGGCAATTCACAATTACACTGAAATGCCTCCTTACCAGTAATTGCCCCTGCTCATTATACTCATAAGTATAGATTGTTTCATGACCAGGGCCATCATAAGTACTGGTCAGTATTACCTCCGCAATTCTTCCTTTATCATCATAATGATAGATCGTAACAGCCTCATAGTCTGCAGTGCTGCTTTCCAGACCAGTACGCACTATCTGCGTGATTCTGTTCTGGTTATCATAAGAAAACACATGTTTCATCCGGCTTTGTGGCTGCTTGTTATACTCAGAAGTATAATAACTAATCACCTGCTGCACCAAACAATCTGTTGCTAATGGTTCTTCTTCAACAATTGGGTCTTTTTCGCAGGCACCTAAGAAAAGGCATGATAGCAAAAGGAGGTAAAGGTTTGATTTCATAGCGAAGCAGTTACAGACACAGGCTTGATTTACAATTAAATATACCGATTATACATTAAACGTAAAATTTATATTTCATATTAGATTAACATATAAAATATTGTTTGAATCGCTTATCGAATCAACCGAATTTTACCCTGACGGGCAGATAGACAAGGCTCAGCAGATGATCATGATCCAATACTATGAAAATGGCGACAGCACAGTAAAAGCCCTGCCCCCAAAGCAAGAACGCTAAGCCGTATGAGTTATCAGGTTGACAGGGCTGTTACCGAATCGGATTACCTGGAGCTCGCTGACCTGTGGAAGGCTTCAGTGCGGACAACGCGTCATTTTCTTCAGGAAGAGGATATCAGGTTTTTCCGGAATTCAGGGGTGAAGGCATCGGTAAAACGCTGGTGCAGTATGCTGAGGAAGAGCGCCATGCAAGTCAGGTAGATGTAAATGAACAGAACACCCAAGCTGTCGCATTTTACCAGCGCATGGGTTTCGCATCATTGGACGCTCAGAGCTGGATAGTCTGGGCAAACCTTATCCAATTTTATACATGGAGCGTAACAAGGTATAGACCCTATGGGAAAGTCAGGTATCATATTGTTAGCACTTGTGCTGAGTACCAGTTGCCAGGCGCAGGACAACCGGGAAGCCCAGCAGCAGCCTGCACGGCAGGTAGGAGGCCCATGCGAAGGCTGTGAGGCATTGCACGAGTATGGCGACAAGCAGCTTACCCCTACCGATACGCTCCCTGGCTTTCATCCTGAAGCACAAGCCAAGCTCAAAATAACTGGTACCGTATACCTGCCCGATGGCAAAACTCCGGCACCGGACATCATCCTGTACATTTACCATACTGATGAGACAGGTTTATACCCTACCAAAGGCGATGAAAAAGGCTGGGCCAGGCGGCACGGTTATCTCCGCGGCTGGATCAAGACAGGGGCTGATGGCAGGTATACGTTCTACACCACCAAGCCCGGCACCTACCCTTCCCGATCAGAACCGGCTCATATACACATCACCGTGAAAGAGCCGGACAAAAACGAATACTACCTGGATGATTTTCTGTTTGAAGGCGATCCGCTCCTGACCCCAAAAGTCCGCCAGGAAAGACCTGAACGTGGAGGCTCCGGCATCGTGGCCATACAGCGGCAGGGCAACACCTTTGTTGTAAACCGGGATATCACCCTGGGGCTTCACATACCTGATTACACTCCCCGTTAAAAACCGCCTGACAGCACCTAAAGTGCCTTTCCCGCAACTTAAAAATTGTATTATCGTTGCTTGTTACATATTCAGCCTCTGCGATATACCTACATTTTGGAAGGGTGCACAGCGGCCTAAAGAACTAAAACAATGAGAAAGAACATAATTTCCGGATTATTGGCATCCGTGTTCCTGATAAGCAGTTCCTGCCAGACTAACCCGGTGACGGGTAAAAAAGACGTGATGTTCATGTCAGAGAGCCAGGAGATCGCCCTTGGGAAGGAAGCCGACCCACAAATAGTAGCAGAGTTTGGACTATACGAAGACCCGGCCCTGCAGCGCTTCATCAGTGAGAAAGGCCAGCAAATGGCCAAGATCTCACACCGTAGCAACCTCAACTACGAGTTCAAGATTGTAGATTCCCCTGTGATCAACGCCTTTGCCGTGCCCGGTGGCTACGTGTATTTCACACGCGGCATCATGGCGCACTTTAACAATGAGGCGCAGTTTGCAGGTGTACTCGGTCACGAGATCGGGCACATCACCGCACGCCATTCTGCCCAGCAGCAAAGCAAGTCTATCCTCGCACAGGGTGGCCTGCTGCTTGGTATGATCCTGTCGCCTACGGTAGCGCAGTACGGCCAGGAGGTGTCGCAGGGACTCGGGCTGTTGATGCTCAAGTACGGGCGCGATGCCGAGCGCGAGTCAGACCGACTGGGAGTGGAATACTCGACTAAGATCGGCTACGACGCCTCCGAGATGGCCGACTTCTTCACCACACTGCAGCGCAAGCAGGAGGAAAGCGGTCAGGCGCTGCCATCCTTCCTTTCCTCCCACCCTGACCCGGGCGACCGTTACAATACGGTGCACCAACTGGCAGCTGAGGAAAAAAAGAAGCAGAACCTGACCAATGCCCAGGTTAACCGCAACAACTACCTCAAAATGATTGACGGGCTTATCTATGGAGAAGACCCCAAACAGGGCTTTGTGGAGAACAACGTATTCTATCATCCTGTGCTGAAGTTCCAGTACAACATGCCAGCCAACTGGGGCTACCAGAATTCCCCGCAGCAGGTGCAGATGGGCCCGAAGGACGGGAGCGCCGTGTTGGTGCTCACCCTGGCTCCTGGTGCCAACCCAACGGAGGCAGCCCAACAAACACTGCAGCGCTATAATTTGCAGCCTGTCGAAAGCAAGGAGGTGACTGTAAACGGACTGCCTGCCATTGCGGTAGTAGCCGATCCTGCTCCGCAGCAACAGCAACAACAGCAACAGCAGCCGTTGCGCACGCTCACCTACTTTATACAGTACGGGGGGAATATTTACAGCCTGATGGGTATCACCACTGCACAGAACTTTAATACCTATTTTCAGCAGTTCAGCAGCAGCATGCAGAGTTTCCGTGAATTGTCAGACCCCGACAAGCTGAACAGACAGCCAGAGCGCATCAGCATTGTAACAGTGTCGAAAGCCACTACACTGGCCCAGGCCTTGCGCAGCAACAACATGCCCGATGCCCGCCACAATGAGTTGGCTGTGCTAAACGGCATGCAACTGAATGACCAGGTACCCGCCGGCACTATGATCAAGGTATTGAGGAAATAAGATTTAAAGCTCAGGTATAAAAAACGCCCTGCTTCTGAACATGAAGCAGGGCGTTTTACTTTTGTCAAAGGTATAGCTGTCAGGTATAGCCAGTCTAGCTTAGTTCTGTACTTTCAGCAGTTTGTGCACCGATTTCTTACCGCCCTGCTCTACCTGCATGTAGTATATACCGGCAGGCAGACGCTGTAACCTTAGCTGCTCTTGGTGGCTATGCTGATGCTTCAGGAAACGAACCTGCTGCAATTGGCGACCGGTCATATCCACTAGCTGCACTTGTACGGTTCCGCGGTAGTCGCCTTCCAGCTGCAGCAGGGTGGCTTCCTGCATGGGGTTCGGGTACACAGTGACACCTCTTTCAGCCAGTTCCTCTTCTGCTGACAACACCAGCCCCTGCCATGGCACCAAACCGGGCTGTGGTGTTTCGAGCTTTTTGGTGGTGTAAATGTGAAATTCGCCCGGCTGCAGTTCCATCACCTGCCCCGGGTCCGTTATGTTATTTTCTCTGCCTGTAAAGTAGTCATACCATACCCCGGCGATCGGAAAGTTAGCATTGATCGGCTGTACCTTCACATCAAAATTACCAACTATGAATACACGCATGTCCTCATGAAAAAGTGAGATGCGCTTCACATGGCCATTCAACTGGAGGTCAAAATCGTCGGTGCTGAAGGCGGGTTCATTCAGTTTCAGCTTGATCAGTTCGGCGTATACCTGGTAGAGCTTCTGGCGCTCCGGCTGCTGCTGATACTCCCAGCGGATAGGCTTTTGACCAGTACGCCCGTTCTGGTCAATCGGTACCTCATAGCCCAGCTCTCCAAACTGCCAGATCATCTTCGGCCCAGGTATGGGTAGAAAGAAAGCTGCAGCGAGTTTGGCCCGGTCAAGGGCAGTGCTCAGGGTGCGGGTGTTGTAATTGCCATTTTGGTTGCCATTGGTGAGCACGTCATGCATGATCCGCTCCTCATCATGACTTTCCATATACCCGATCAGGTATGGGTTTTCCCAGGTGCGGTTTTTATAAGAAATGCCCTGTGGATTGGCCTGCACCCCTTTGGCCATATTGCGGTAATCGTGGTTGTGATTGCCCCAGAACATCATGCCGTAATTGGAAAGCTCCTTCTCTTCCTGGTTATCGGCAAAGTGCTCCAGTATGACGTAAGCCGTTTCATCATAGCTCCTGATCTCGTCATAAATGCGCTTCCAGGTGGAGACGCGGCTGGCATCATAGGCACTCCAGGCATTTACATTCTCGCCGGTATTGGTCTGCGTAAAGCCTTTCGAAAGGTCAAAGCGGTAGCCGTCGATGTTGTACTCTTCTATCCAATGGCGGTTCACGCGCTGCACCAGGGCTTTGGTGGCTTCGCTCTCGTGGTTGAAGTCGAAGAACACACTGAAAGGATGCGTGGCCCGCTGGTTGAAGAAGGGACTGTTGGCAGCCGGCTGATTGCCGTCCCAGTACATTTTCACATAGGGGTACTCGTAATCTGCCTGGTTGAGCACAATGTCCAGTATCACAGCAATGCCCATTTCATGCGCCTTGTCAATGAAAGCTTTCAGGTCGTTCTTAGTACCATAGGCTTTGTCAGGCGCAAAAAAGAAGATCGGATTGTAGCCCCAGGAATCGTTGCCGGAGAACTCCATCACCGGCATCAGCTCAATAGCGTTTATGCCGAGTCTTTTGAGGTAAGAGAGGGTGTCGGCCAGGGTCTGGTAGTTGCGTGCCGCGATGAAGTCGCGCACGTGCAGTTCATAGATCACCAGGTTCTCAGGGTCAGGTCGCTGGAAGTCTGTCACTTTCCAGGTATAGCTTTGCTGGTTTGTCTGCAGGATCGATACGATTCCTTCCGCTCCCTCCGGATAGGCTTTTAGGTTAGGGTAAGTGCTGGCAGGTATGTACTGGTCCATGGCCGGGTCCAGTATCTTTTCAGTGTAAGGGTCAGCCACGGCCAGGGTGCCATCCACCAGGTACTGGTAAGCCACCTCCGCTCCTGCCGGCAAATTATTCAGCTCGATCCAGTAGCGGTTGCCATCAGGCGTGCGCTTCATCAGGTATTCCGGCGAGCTCTCCCAATTATTAAACTCTCCGATGGCATACACAAAGCTCTTGTGCGGCGCATACAACACCAGGGTGGCGCTGGTGGCGCTGGTATAGTTCACCCCATCCCGCATACCTGCCGGTAGCGCTGCGACCGTTGGTTGTGGCTTCACACGGAAGGTAAAGCTTTCTGTGGCTGTGGCGTCACCCAGCTTTGCTTCTACGGTTACAGTGCGCTGCACACCCGCCTGATTGCCCGCACTGATGCTGGTCTGCACTTCGTCGGCATCGCTGGCGCTGTATACAATCGTATTGTCGAGCTTTACCGTTACACTGGCTTTCGACGATATGACAGCCCGCACAGGTATAGCACTGTTGGCATCTACGAAGAAGTTTCGCTGCTCAGGTTCGCGCAAGGCTATCTGCAGGCTTCCGTCGTAGATCTGGATGATAAAGTCTTCGGTTTGAGCGGTGCCGTTGCCGTTCTTAAGCAGTAGTCCCAGCTTATCGATGGTCTGACCAGCAGGCACTCCAAAGTAGGTTCGGGGCGTAAGTTTGATTTGCCAGCGGTCGTCACCGAGCGAGGTCATCTTGCCCGGATTGAAAGGCTGGTTAAAATTCGTTTGCCCGGCTGGCTGGTACTGAAAAGCATCGGTCGAACCCACAGTGCCCGCGCCTGACCACAGGTATACATCGTCCGTCTTTTTCAGCAGCCCGGTGGCACGGCCATCTTTGGCCTGCTTCACGTCAAAAATGAGGGTGATCTCCTGGTCGCCGTTGGGAAACTCAGGTATCGTTTGCACAGCCTGCGCCTGCACCCGCCAGGCTATACCGGACAGGAAAACAAAAAGCACCACAAAGCGGTAGAGGTATTGGTTTGCCATAAAGGGGATATTATAGATAAAAGAAATTCAGAAGTATAGCAGCAGGCACGAGACACAAAAGACAGTTCTCACATTTCCCTGAAAATATGCCTTTGCCTTGGTTTTAGTGTTATAACACTAGATAAGTTTGTATATTTTTCAGAGCTTAAAGGTATGATTTTCGATTAAATTCTAATATAATTGTTGTACTCCGTTTCAAAAACGGTGCAATCGCGCATGGACGAGCAGGAAGTTTGGGGTCCCCTTTGGAAAAAGGGCCCCAAAAATTTTTCCCCGGGAAAAAATTTCCCCGGGAAAATTTGGGTTT
>NZ_AKIS01000097.1:0-26568 GCF_000277005.1 Pontibacter sp. BAB1700
TCATAAAAAGTTTCTCGTCTCCTTTTGCATCCGAGCGGTATTTCTCTACCAGTTCGCTCAGGCCAGGTATAGCCTGCAAAGCTTTCTTGTATTCCGAGGCAGGCGCATCATTCAGGATATCCACTGTGTTGCCGTCGCCAAACCAATCGGTTATTTTCTTGTACGGATTTCCTTCCTTTGACTTCTTAGCCTTGTCGGGGTCGGGAAAGTATTGGAGGAACTGCGTGCGGATAGCTTTGCCCATAAGCACCTGCGCTACATGCCCTGCGCCTTCCTGCTCGCCTTCGTATACCAGCTCTACTTTGCCCGTTACGGCAGGTATGGTGTTCAGGAAGTCTGACAAGCGCACATAGGTTTTGCTTTCGCCGTTCAGCAAGGCCCGGCGCTCAGCAGCACTCAGCAAATTTTCAAAAGCCGATATCGTCAGACGAGCCGACACGCCACTCTTGGCATCGACGTACTCACTCTCGCGGGCCTCAAAGGCCACCTGCTCTATCAGGTCGCTGATGATGTCGTTGGTGGTCACCAGCTGTTCCTGCTCCTCTTTGATATGCGCTTCCTGCCGTGTGATCTTCTTACCAATCTCGATGGACTTCGGATAGTGCGTGATTATCTGGGAGTCGATACGGTCTTTAAGCGGCGTCACAATGGAGCCACGGTTGGTGTAATCCTCAGGGTTGGCCGTGAACACAAACTGGATATCGAGCGGCAGACGTACTTTGAAACCACGTATCTGAATATCGCCCTCCTGCAGAATGTTGAACAAGGCCACCTGGATGCGGGCCTGCAGATCGGGCAGTTCGTTAATTACAAAGATGCCGCGGTGAGACCGTGGAATCAACCCGAAATGAATCACCCGCTCATCAGAGTAAGGCAACTTGAGCGTAGCAGCTTTGATAGGATCTGCATCACCGATCAGGTCAGCTACCGATACGTCGGGAGTGGCCAGCTTCTCGGTATACCTGTCAGAGCGGTGCATCCAACTGATGGGCGTGTCATCGCCGTGCTCGTGCACCAGGTCTTTGGCAAAACGAGAGAGCGGTTGCAGCGGATCATCGTTTAGTTCGGCCCCCTGCACTACAGGTATGTACTCGTCCAGCAAGTCTACCATCAGGCGGGCGATCCGGGTCTTGGCCTGCCCACGCAAGCCCAGCAGGTTAATGTGGTGCATCGACAGGATAGCCCGTTGTAAATCCGGCAAAACAGTCTCTTCGTAGCCCCAGATACCTGGAAATACTTCCTCTTTGCGCTGCAGTTTGCGGATCAGGTTATGGCGCAGCTCCTTCTTTACGGTTTGCGGTTCGTACCCGGCGGCACGTAGCTGCCCGAGCGTTTTTATCTTAAGTAAGTTCTCTGCTGGTATGTCTTTGTATTGCATTCTTTTTTGGTTGAATGGCTGTTGAAATATTAACTGCTAAGATGAATCGTTATATGCTAAAAACTCTTCTTTCGGTTGCGGCCATAGTCCCGGAACACCAGGTGTCCTAAGCCTTTCAGCGAACTGTAGTAAGCCTGGCCATTATTTACTTTCGTAAACTCGTCTACGAACTGCTGCAGGTATGGGTCCGATGCGATCATGAAGGTAGTGATCGGGATTTTGATGCGGCGGCATTGGGCGGCGAGGTTCAGCGTCTTGTTCACCACTTTGCGATCCAGGCCGAAACTGTTTTTGTAGTAATGCACCCCTTCTTTCAGGCAGGTCGGTTTGCCGTCCGTGATCATGAAGATCTGCTTGTTCGGCGTCTTACGCTTACGCAGGATATCCATCGCCAACTCGAGCCCGGCCACGGTATTGGTATGGTACGGCCCCACTTCCAGGTAAGGCAAATCCTTGATCTCGATCTGCCAGGCGTCGTTGCCGAACACGATCACATCCAGCGTGTCTTTCGGGTACTTCTGCTTCACGAGTTCGGCAAGCGCCATGGCAACCTTCTTAGCTGGGGTAATGCGGTCCTCGCCATACAGGATCATGGAGTGCGAAATGTCGATCATCAGCACTGTGGACGATTGTGTTTTGTGCTCCGTCTCGGTAATCTCGAGGTCCTGCTCAGTCAGCCGAAAGTCAGAAAGGCCGTGGTTGATCTGGGCATTTCGGATCGAGTCCGTCATGGAAATCTGCTCCAGCGCATCGCCAAAGCGATACTCACGGCGGTCGGTACTGGTCTCGTCGCCTATACCTGTCTGCGGTGTGGCATGGCTGCCTTTGCCACCTTTCTTCAACTTGCCAAAAATTTCCTCCAGCGCACTCTTACGAATGTTCTGCTCACTTTTGGCCGTCAATTTCAGCACACCCTCCTCTTGTGGGTTTTCGTCGATGTAGCCCTTCTTTTTGAGGTCCTCGATAAAGTCGCCAATGCCGTAATCATCGCCCGTCAGGCCGTACTGCTTATCCAGCGAACTAAGCCACGACAGCGCCTCGGCCACATCGCCGGAAGTGATCATCACCAGTTGCAAAAAGATTTTGAGCAGCGACTCGAAGCCCTGCTTATCATCCTGCGGTGGTATGTACTCTGCAAATCTATACCCTATACTCATATGCTCTCTCCTGATTTATACTCTAACAACGCTACGCAGCCGAATGTTCTTGCACACCGGTTCTTATACGTACAATTCAGCTCAAACACAGGTATGGAAACAATAAGCCCTAAGCTGTAGTACCTTATATACAGAAACTAACTAAACTCTATCACAATGAAAGCAATATTCAACGATATCGTAATAGCGGAAAGCGAACGAACTGTTAAAGTAGGCGGCAACCATTATTTCCCATCAAATGAAGTAAACCACCAGTATCTGGAAGAAAGCAGAACGCACACTACGCAGGAAGGCATGGGCGAGGCATCCTTTTACCATGTGAAAGTAAATGGAGAGGTGAAGCTGGATGCAGCCTGGACTTACCCGAACCCCGAGAAGAAGGCAGAAGAAGTAAGAAGCTACATTGCCTTTACTGATGCGGTGGAACTGAAGGACTAACGAAAGTTTATAAAAAGAGCGGGGCCTGTCAGTTTTCTGACAGGCCCCGCTCTTTTTATAATTTTAACACACCGGATTAATCGATCCAGCGGAACTTATACTCCAGTTGTGGCGATCTCATACGCTCAGCTACTCTGCGCAGACGATCTGGCAAGGCGATCAGATAATCGCGGGCGCGCTCGCCGGCGTCGTTCAGACCAGTCACTGTTTCAAGCTTCCACTCTTTCACGAGGTCTTTCAGAATATCGGTATAGTCAAGCGCCGTGTATACATTGATGCGCTGGGCGGCATCGGTAAAGTGACCGAAAGTTTTGCCCATGTCCACACCCAGTTCACGCATGTAGTGTGCAGGCATTACAATCTTCTTGCGCATCATGTCTTCAAAGGCCAGCATCATCTCGTTCGGATCGGCTTCAAATATTTTGCCTACAAAAGCCTTGTACGCTTTGGCGTGACGGGCCTCGTCAGAAGCAACATAGCCGCAAAGCTTTGCCAGCATGCCATCGCCCTGTTTCTTGGCAATCTGGGCTACGCGGCGGTGCGACAGGTTGGTTGCTGTTTCCTGGAATGAGGTATAGACAAAGGCACGGTAAGGGTCATTGTCTGTCTGAAGGTCAAAACCATCGGCGATCAGGTACTGCGTGGAGGCCTCCATTTCACGCATGTTGATGCGACCGGTCAGGTACAGGTACTTATTCAGCAGGTCACCGTGACGGTTTTCTTCGGCAGTCCAGGCGCGGTTCCACTTCATCCAGGGGCTATCCTCGTTGCTTGGCACATCCTTGATAGACATCAGCCAGCTTTCATAAGTTGGAAGTGCTTCTTCCGTAATGGTATCTCCTACCAGCACGGCCAGCAGGTCATAACTCAGGTCACGGGCACGCTCCTGCAGGTTTTTTATCTCTTCAAAGAAATTTTCCATACGGGCGTCAGGCAGCAAGTCAGCGGGCTGCCAGCTGTCTTCAACAGACTTGAGAAACTCTGTCATCTTTTCCTGGACAAAGTCTTCCATCCATTTCATGACTTCTACACGGGAGGCAATGGCTGTAATCATGGTGTTGTTTTAGGCGATTGAATTTCAAATATAGGCATTTATACTAAAATAGTAATCCGCAGCGTCATATTAAGTTCATGCACTGCTAAAAAAGGAAATCGGACTCGGAAGCGTGTTTAGACTCTAACCTGCCAGCTCTTCAGTTGCACAAACCACAAAACACGCTTGGGATAATTAATACTTACGTAGAAAGACAAAACGGTTTTCATTTTCACCCCCAATATGTAGTAAGTCCCTGACAGAGTGCAATTTCAGCGATTTAAAAGCTTCTGATACAGCGCTCTGATGAAGCGAAGGTCTACTTTAAGTTTACTAAGGAAATGAATGGTGTGATAAACCGGTCCTAGTCCGGCATGCTGCCGCAGGAGGTCCAAAAACTGCTCCGCCTGCCGGTAGTGACCGGTCAGGTAAGCATGGCGTGCCTCGTACTGCAGGCGGCGGCTCAGTGCCTGACGCTCTTCAGAATTTTGCACCAGTTTAGCCGCTTTCTCGCAGACAAGCACGGTAGAGTTCAGCTGCCTGTCACCCGGCTTATACAATTGCTTCGAAAGCGAATGGGCGTGCAAGCGGCGCCTCGTTGTGATGGCATCCAGAAAGAAGTACTTGTACCTGCGGGAAGAGCGCACCCAGAAGTCAAAGTCTTCATAGGCCAGCGCTTCGTCATAGCCCTGCAGGTCTTCAAATACCTGCCGCTTCATCATCATGGTTGGCGGACAGATAAAATAGCGGCTCAGCAGGTGCTCAAAGATGTCGCCGGACGGTGCGAAGGAAATTACCTCACCAGCCTTGTTGCGCTGGCAGTGAAACTTAACATGCCTGCCATTGTCGTCAATATACTCTGCATCCGAGTAAACAACCCCATAACTATCGTCCAGCTTTTCGAATGCCGCCACCTGCTGCGCTACCCGCTCGGGCAGTATCACATCGTCGGTGGCAAAGTCGATGATGTAGTCGCCTTTGGAGGCCCGCCAGGCCATGTTGAAGGCCCTCGTGTTGCCCTGATTCGTGCCGGTGCTCATGAAAGTGAGCTGCGGATATTGCCGGACATATTCCTGGATGATGGCCACACTGTTGTCGGTGCTGCAATCGTCCATGATGATGATCTCCAGGTTGGGGTAGGTCTGGGCCAGCACTGAGTCCAGCGCCTCGGCAATGAAGCGCTCGTGGTTGTAGCACAGGCAGATGACCGATACCAGCGGCAGTGAAGTAGCATCAGTCATGGCGCTCAAAGAAAGTGTGTATAGACGTGATAACTGCTTCCTGCTCCGCCTCCGTCATACCGGGAAAAAGCGGCAGACTCAGGCTTGTTGCGGCCAGTTCTTCAGCCACCGGAAAGCTTCCTTTGCTATACCCCAGCCAGGTATAGGCCTCCTGCAAATGCACGGGAACCGGGTAATGTATGGCCGTCTGTATACCTTGCGCAGACAGGTATAGCTGCAAAGCATCGCGCTGCCTGGTGCAGATGTTGAAGATGTGGTAAACGTGCGTACAGCCCGGCGCTGTGACAGGCAGCACCAGGTCGCCTATACCTTGCAAGGCCGTCAGGTATACCTGCGCCAGTCGTTGCCGCTTGCTGTTCAGTGCATCGAGGTGGTGCAGCTTGGTGCGCAGCACGGCCGCCTGCAGTGTGTCGAGGCGGGAGTTGACACCTATGATTTGGTTGTGGTATTTCTGTTGCTGTCCGTAGTTGCGGTACATGCGGGCATAGGCTGCCAGCTCAGGATCGGAAGTAACTACTGCCCCACCGTCACCCAACGCTCCCAGGTTTTTGGTGGGATAAAAACTGGTGGCACTGACACGGCCGAAGCTACCGACCGGACGGCCTTTGTAGCTTGCGCCCTGTGCCTGGGCAAAGTCTTCGATCAGGACCAGGTGGTGTTGTTCGGCTAACTCCAAAAACCCCGTCATCTCGCAGGCTTGCCCATACAGGTGCACAGGTATAATGGCTTTGGTGCGGGGTGTTATGTGAGTAGCGGCCACAGCAGCAGTCAGGTTGCAGGTATGGCGGTCGGGTTCGGCCAGCACAGGTATAGCGCTACCCACACTACGGCATTCACAGTTGCAATGAAGGTGTTAGCCGGCACAATCACTTCGTCGCCTGCGCCTATACCTGCCGCTTTCAGAGCCACCACCAAAGCATCGTAGCCATTGCCCACGCCGATGGTCATACCTGCCTGCACGTACTTCGCAAACTCACCCTCGAATTGCTCCACCGCTTCGCCCAAAATGTACTGCTGAGCACGTAAGGCACCCAACAGCGCCTCCTCCACCTGCTGGTTTATACCTGCAGGGTAGTCACGGAAGACGAAGTATGGGACCTGGGTTGTAGACATAGGTATAGCTTTTACAGGGCCAGGTGTGCGGCCAGGCGCTTAAACGTGGCGTAGTCGCGGATGTAGTCGGAATCTTCGAAATCGGTGGAAGTCAGGCAGACCGCTATGGTGCCCGGAGCAAAATGCAGGTCAGTCCAGCACATGGCCGGCAGGTACAGCCCTATTGCCGGATTGTCCAGTACGAAGGTCTCCTTACTGCGACCATTGTCTGTCTCAACGGTAATGCTTCCCGTCACGGCTACCAGCACCTCTTCGGTGGCTTTGTTGGCATGCTGCCCGCGCAGCACACCTGCCGGAGTACCGTAAGTCCAGAACACCCGTTTGATCTCAAAAGGTATGTTTTGAGCCAGCTGTGTAGAGGCTATAAAGCCTATCTCTTGGTTACCGGTTTCGGTTAAGTGGATCAGGTATGGCGTGGCAGACAAATGGAAAAATTTAGTGCAGCCACAAATTAAAACATTTTCGGTTAATGTGCCTATAAAAGGGGCATGGCTTGGCGCTTGCTGGCGCTTCTGTTACTTTTGCAAATCAGGTCCTGCTGCAGGCCCTTGATGCTATACCTATGCTATACCTGATCCTGAGTGTGCTATCGGGCGTTTCGCTCGTGTTTATCTTCAAGCTTTACCAGCGCTTCAATGTACATACGTTTCAGGCCATCGTTGTCAATTACGTTGTCTGTATCCTGGTTGGGCTGGCCTTTCCGGGAGGTACTGATGTGCTGCAGGCGGGTGTGTTTCAGAAGCCCTGGGCGCTGCATGCGCTGGTGCTCGGTGCTATTTTTATCGGGGCTTTCTACCTGATTGCACTCTCTACCCAAAAAGTGGGCGTAACTGCTACCTCCGTGGCAGCTAAAATCTCGCTGGTCATTCCGGTGCTGTTTAGCCTGCTGGTACTGCAAAACAGCGTGAAGGAATATTCGGTGATCAACTACGTGGGCATGGGCCTGGCGCTGGTGGCGATTGTGCTTTCATCTGTACGCCCCGGCTCCGAGGGCGGAAAACCCACTGCTCGATTGCTCAGTTTCGCGCTGCCGTTCATCATTTTCCTGAGCAGTGGCTTTGCAGATTCGCTTATCAACTACGTAAACGAGTATCACCTCCAGGCCCATGAAGCCAGCCAGTTTACGATGCTGACCTTCACGGCCTCCGCCGTACTCGGTTTGGTGGTGCTGCTCTACCAACTTTTCACTGGCAGTACCTCATTCAGGGCTAAGAGCATTTGGGCAGGTATAGCCTTGGGTGTGCCCAACTATTTCTCTATCTTTTTCCTGATCATGGCCCTCTCAGCCTTTGGCAACGATGGTGCTTTCCTCTACCCCGTCAATAACATGGGCATCATCATGGCGGGGGCACTGGGAGCTGTAATGATATTCGGGGAGCGGCTGAGTGCGATCAACCTCGTCGGTCTGTCACTGGCAGTGCTGGCCCTGGTGCTGCTTTCGTATCAGGAATTAGCCGCCAATCTGTTTTAATTTATGGAAGATACCTACCGTACCATCGAGTCCCCCTCCGAAGGCCTCTACAAAGAGAAAGGCAGCAAGTTTATCGCCTTAGCCTACCCCGTATACTCGGAAGAGGAAGTAAAAGAGGTCTTAACCGACCTGCGCAAACAGTATTACGATGCCCGCCATCACTGCTATGCCTACAGCCTGGGCGCCGACAAGAGCCGCTACCGCGCCAACGACGACGGCGAGCCCAATCACTCCGCCGGCGACCCATCCTGGGCCAGATCCGCTCCTTTGACCTGAGCAATGTGCTCGTAGTAGTGGTGCGCTACTTCGGAGGCACTAAACTAGGCGTCAGTGGCTCATCACCGCCTACAAGACCTCCACTGCAGAAGCACTCAGCAACGCTACGATCATTGAAAAGCACGAAACGACGTTGCTGCAGGTACACTTTGCCTACCCCCAGATGAACGACGTGATGAGTCTGGTGAAAGAATACGAACTCGGCGTGAAAGACCAGCAATTTGAACTCGACTGCCGCATGACGCTGGAGGTGCGCAGGAAGCTGCAGGAAGAGGTAAGCGGAAAGCTGGAAGGTATAGACGGAGTTACTGTAGAGGTAGTGGAGTAGCAGAGCAAAACCTTATTTTTATTAACTTGTACAGCTGCAGTACACCCTGACAACCCTATGGCTAAGAAAAAACGACACCGCTCCAGACATAAAATACTTGACCGTAAGCTCGGCATCAGCCCGGGTACGCTCTTTATACCTACTGAGTCGCACGCCCCACGCTACTTTCTGATGTCGTTTAACGAGCAGCTATTCAAAGAGCAGGAATTCGTTTCTTATGCCGAACTGTTGCAGCAGGTACAGTCCCAACCCAACGCCACACATTGGATCGACATCCGGGGCTATGCCGACCTGACTATGCTGGAGTTGCTCAAGCAGGACTTCGGTATACACTCGCTGCAGATGGAGGACGTGATCAATGACTACCAGCGCCCGAAGGTAGACGAACTTGACGACCGTCTCTTCATCATCACCCGCATGCTGCGCTGGAAGGAAGAGTACCATACCCTGGACGATGTGCAGCTGTCGGTTTTCTCAGGTCCTAATTATGTGCTTACCCTGCAGAGTGACTACGACGATTGTCTTGATCCGCTTCGTGAGCGTATCCGGGTTGGCAAAGGCATTATCCGGCAGCGACCGCCGATGTATGTGGTATATGCCATCCTGGACGTGGTGCTCGATTACTACTTCCCGGTAATGGGAGCCATCGGCACTTACATTGAGGAGTTGGAGCAGAAGATCCTGGATAAGCCTTCGAAGCAGACCCTGCGGGAGATCCTCGATCTGAAAAACGAACTGATCAAGTTGCGCCGTATCGCCTGGCCGGAGCGCGATAAAATGAATGAACTACTGCGCATGGACGAGGACATTATACCTGACAACCTGAAGGTATACTTCCGCGATGCTTACGATCACACCATCCAGCTGATCGACCTGATCGACAGCCACAAGGAAATGTCGACGAGTTTGGTGGAGCTCTACATGTCCACAGTGAGCAACCGCATGAATGAGATCATGAAAGTGCTCACCATCATCTCCAGTATCTTTATCCCGCTGAGCTTTATCGCCGGGGTATATGGTATGAATTTCTCGCGAGAAGACCCTGAAACAGGCGAAGTGTTCCGATGGAGCATGCCCGAGCTATACCAGCCCTACAGTTATCCAATTTTGATGATGCTGATGACCACGCTGGTGCTGGTACAGCTATACCTGTTTTATAAGAAAGGCTGGTTTAAGAGCTTCTAGTTAGGCAGCTTAAAATTGAGCTTCTGCAGTTCGTTGCGGAACACTTTGTACACAGAGTAGTTGTTGCCCACCTCATTGTAATGGATGCTCACGGCTTGGTTGCTTTCCAGCGACCTGCCCCCTATCAGGCGGGCATCCGGACCGTATAGGTATGTTTTCTGCGGGCCGGTTTCGGTGATGGCGTATATCTGATTGCCCCCCCGAAGTTGAAGTACTGCACGATCTTCGGGGTTGAGGTCACATAGCGTTTCTCAAATAGCTCCTCCAGGTCCTGGTCGAAGGCGGCTACTTTTCCCTGATCCTGCCGCACAATGATATAAGAGCGGCCGCTGGCATCGGGCACGAGGTCGAACATGGCACTCTTGCTCGGGCGCGGCAACTGCTCCCGTTTCACCACCTGTCCCTGCAGGTTAAACTCCACCACCTCACCATAGCGCGTCACCACCGTTACCACAGAGCGACGCAGGTCAGCACCTGCCCGAATGACGCCTTCCGAAGTGATCGGCACCCGCAAACTGAAGGGGAAGCCCGGGTAGGTTTCGCCTTTGGTGTTCAGGGCGTACACATAGCCGTTTTCTAGCAACACCAGGATGACATCGCGACCTCCAACCCGCACATGCTGCGGGGTAGCGGCCAGACGGTAGTCCATGCGGCGGGGCTGCCAGCCAGGTATAGCGTTACCGCGTGTGTCGAACATGTACAGGTTGCCCAGGGCATCATCCACCAGAAAGCGGTAATCACGGTTTTTCTCGAAATCGAACACGGCCAGGCGCTGCAGG
The DNA here is from genome assembly GCF_000277005.1 of Pontibacter sp. BAB1700. Classification (NCBI taxonomy): domain Bacteria; kingdom Pseudomonadati; phylum Bacteroidota; class Cytophagia; order Cytophagales; family Hymenobacteraceae; genus Pontibacter; species Pontibacter sp. BAB1700. The sequence goes on from NZ_AKIS01000097.1 coordinate 10,400, forward strand.
CGGAGCGTGTCGCCTACGTTAAAAGGGAAGTGCTCCAGGTTACGTCCCAGGTTGTCGATGGCCTGTATGCGGTTGGCAGTCGCGAACACGTAGCGCAGCCGCTTGTCGTTGCCGAGCTCTACCTGCTGCAGGGCGCCCCGCACCTGAGTTTGCAAGGAGTCGGTCCAGCCGCGGCTGCCGGTGGCGGTAATATTGTGCAGCACCTGCATAGAGTCCTGCACCACCACTTCGCGACTGCGATCTATGGCGTTCTGAATCGGATAAGGCGGGGATATCAGGCGACTGGCAAATGGGATGGTCAGCTCTTCTTCAAAGCCTTCTTGTCCACCATCGGTGTTGCGCTCCTGCCTTCTGAACAGCACACTGGTATAGTACTGGTTTTCGGCGCGGGCAAACTGTACACTAACCTGGTTAAAGCGCCTGATCAGGCTGGAGTTCTGCAGCAGATCCTCGCGATTCTCCTCCTGCACATAGCGGTTCAGGATATACCAGGCATTCACAGTGTTCAGGTACAGACTGAAGTTACCTTCCTGCAGTGTTTCCTCCAGAAAAGACTTTTGTGCCACCGAGCGTCCCCATACCTCACCTGCATTGATGTCGTCGATAAGCGCACGCAGGCTGGCGATATCCGGTGAAAAGATCATGTAATTGTCGAGCTGCAGCACGTAGCTCTGTTCAAAGCCGGAGAACAGGCTGCCAAACAGGCGGGCGGGCAGTTCTTCCAAGTCCAGCAGTTGTAAGGTATAGTTGCCGTACTGCTCGGTATAGATCTTCTCGCTTTGGGCTTTGCTTAGCTGTTGTGCCAATGCCTGAAGGCGAGCCCCGGTTTTGCCGCTGCTTTCCATGCGGGCAATGACCATTTTGTCGGGACTCGTGTTCATGTTGTATGACTCCATGTAAGCCAGTGCGATCTCCTGATTGAAGGACCGGGCCAGACTATCGATGGTGGGGCTATACGCATCTTTGGGAGCTTTGCCATCGCGCAGACGCGCCACCTCCCCTACCCAAAGTGCATCAGCATGGCCGTGCGGGTTGGCAGCAGCAGCTTGATTTCGAGCGGGCGCGGTTTGGAAGGATGGAGTTGCGCTTGAAAAGAGCCTTCGAGTGTCTCGGGATTTGAGAAACCGTTCAGGAAAAGCTTGTTCCGGTCGAGCTTGAGCTCCAGCATGGCATTGCGGCAAAAGCTGCTCAGGTAGCGCACCTGCGGCATGAGGTCTTCCTGCACAAAGAGTCCCAGCAGGTCAGGCAGGGCACGGTAGTTCACAAACACGTTGGCATACACATCAGCCTGGCTCAGGTAATTCACCTTTTTATAATCAGCTGCGATGGAAGTAAGCTTTCCCCGGTTGATGCGGCGCACGATCTCCTCTACCAGCACCGGCGAGGCACTCAGAATGATGTTATTGTGATAAGAAAAGTAGGTGAAGCTGGTGCCTAGCTGCGTGTTGGTCACGTCGGTCAGGAGCATGCCCTGGTACTCTCTGCTCTGCTCCGTAAATGCCGGACTCTTGACAATATTTTCGGTGAGTGTGCGCAGAAAGCGGTGCTCTCCCACTGACACGACCGGTATGTAGTACACAAATTCTACATCAGTTTTACCCAGCACATGGATCGAGGTGAGTATGTTCTTTTTGTCCAGGAAACGATCGAGGCGCTGGTTGCCGGGGGCCACACTGTCGAGCATGGCCATATTCTCCTGAAAGCGCTGCGTTACCGGAAGCAGCGAGAAACTTTCCCATAGTGCGGTTTCCTCCAGGTGCTCTCTCAACTCGCTGTGGTTGTTTGTCTCCACCACAAAAGCCGCCGTCTCAGGTACCAGCGTCCAAAGGTCCACCTTCAGTCGGGAGTCCTGCCACCTGCTAAAGCCATAATAGACCAGAGAGGCCAGCACTACAAATGCGATGAAGTAAAAGACAATGCGTTGCGGCATAGCGAAGGTGTATGAGGTTACAAATTAACCGAAAAAATTAGAAATCACCCGAGTCAAACTGCTACAGTGCTATTCCTTACATAAAACATCCAGATTTATCCAATTTTGGCCATGGCAGGTATACCCGGTACCAGCGCGTGCGTATATATGGGCCAACCCATCACAGCCATCTATGTATCGCATTCTTATACCCGTTGATTTTTCGGAGGGCTCTACCAAAGCCTGCCACTACGCTCTGCAGCTTGCCGCCGGCGTGCCTGGAGCTAAGCTCCTGTTGCTGCACTGCTTCCAGGATTACCTGGCCGATGGCGATCCCGTACCTGCCAGCGCCGCTGGTCTCAGCCCATCTGATCAAATTGCAGAACGCGTGTTGCATCGTAATGAACTGGAGGCACAGGAACAGCTTGAAGAACTGTACCAGGAGCTACTCCCGAAAGTGCGCAGCCTGGGTAGCAACCTGCAAATGGAGCGGGCTTTTATACACGGTCTTCCGGAAGAAGAAATACTGGAACAGGCAGAACGCTTCCGGCCCGCACTGGTGGTGATGAGCACGAAAGGCGAGTCCAGCATTGGCCGTGCTGTATTCGGCACAGTGTCCACCAAGGTGATGGAGGAAACCAATGTACCCATCCTGACAATACCCAACCACTATGAGGGCGCTATACCCAGCCGTATCCTCTACGCCACAAACTTCGGCAAGACAGATGTTAGCGACATGGACCGCATCCGGCAGTTGTTCAGCCACCTGCAGCCCATGATCTACTGTGTGCACATTTCAGACGATCCGGAAGAAGACCGCGAAAAGTTGCTGCAACTGCAGCAAAACCTGCAACAAGCCCCTGAAAGTGACATCCGCTATGCCCTACTCGAAGGCGACGATGTAGCACAATCCCTGCAGGACTTTGCCCGCAGCGAAAGCATCGACCTGCTTGCCCTCACCACACAGGAGCGCAGTACGTTTGAGTCGCTGTTTAACCCCAGTCTGGCCAAAAAGATGGTGCTGCATGCGCCCCTGCCAGTGCTGGTATTCCACAGCAGGGTTTAGGCTTTACCCTCCACAGGTTGCTCCAGCAATTGCTGTAAGGCCTGGTAGTAGCGATCCAAAGCACCTTCGCTGGTACTCAGAAACAGGAAAGGCTCGATCAGTTCGAGTTCCATCAGCACGAGTTCGCCGTTCAGCTCCACTCCGTCTACGCGGGCGTACAGGCAGTCTTGTGCAAACTGCTCCACGATGGTGGTGGCGGTTTGCAGCATACCTGCCGGGGGCGTTGGCGTATGCACGCTGCCACCGAAGAAGTGCTGTACCCGGAAGTCACCTGACTTGGCTGTTTTGAGCACGGCATGGCTATACCTGCCGTTAAAGAAAAGGAAGGACCACTCACCCTGTGTTCTGATCTCCTCAAGAAAGGGCTGTGCCAGGAATGGCTCATGCTGTAGCAGGGCATTGACACGATCCGTGTAAGCGCCAACCTCTTCTCTGCTAATGGCCAGGGTGTTCTTGGCGGCACCGCTTACCCGCGGCTTCACAATGATTTTGTCACGCCCGATCGCAGTGAAGACGCTGTCTGCATCGAAGGTACTACCCTGCTCCAGCCATACGGTTGGCACAATCTTAACACCTTGCGCCTGCATATCTTTAAAGTACTGTTTGTCTGCGTTCCATCGCAGTGTCCTCACGGGGTTGAGTACCGGGCAACCCATTGCTTCCAGCTTATCAAGCCAGGTATAGAAGGCGTTTATTTTATCGAAGTAATCCCAGGGCGATTTGATGATAATGGCGTCGAAAGCGGTCCAGTCCACCTGCTCATCATCCCATACCTGAAAAGAAATTTTATGGCCTTTTTCGGCTAAATAACGGTACAGACGCTCATCTTCGCTATCGGCATTGGCAGTATAATCGCCTAAGCTCTGACAAGTGACCAAAGCTATTTGTTGTAATGACATAAATAATGATATTTGCGCAAAATTATACTTTCTAGCCCGCAGAAGCTACAGAATAAATTTCCAATTAGTGAAAACTTTAAGAACGTCAGTTCTCGTATGTAAAGTATAATTTGCATGCCCGCTTTTTAATCTACACCATGTTACATCTTATCAGCCTCAGCCTACGACACAGGTACAGCCTCTCTGTACGCCTGCTGGTTCTGCTGTTGCTGATCACGACCACGGCGGGTGCCTGCAGCACTGAAGGCACGCACGACGAGCACTCGGACGAACCACAGGAGCGGAACCCGCAGCACATAGAGCCCGACACCATGCTGGCCAGACGGTCCACGGGCGGACCCGCGGCTACGATTGATTTTCTGGGCAACCCATTTCTGTCGGACTACCGCCAGAGCAAGAAGCTGGACGCCTACTTCGCCCGCATCAGCACCGACTTCACACTCGATGCCGACCCGGTGGAGAACATACACCGTCCGGCCATTACGGACACGATCTATACCATCCGCTTTGGCGAATCGGTGATCGAGCTCTACGCCCCTACTCAAACCGGTGACCTGCTGCTGCAGGTAGCCGACATCCGCAATGCGGGCATTGCCCTGCGCAACAACATGAAGGTAGGTATGAGCCAGCCGGAGCTGATGACCAAGCTCAAAAACTTCGACGTGCGCATCCTGCAGACTAATTCCGAAATTGTAGCTACCTCCGTGGAGGGTGCTCCTATCTCGCTGCGCTTCTTCCTGAAAAACGGCAAAGTGAACCGGATCAGGTATGAGGCCTATGTTGATTAACAAAAACCGCCCAGGGCATAAGTGATTCAGAAACCTTACCTTTGATGCTGAACCAAAGGTATACCCCATGCGCATCGTCATCCAACGCGTTACCCAAGCTTCCGTTACCATCGACAATCAGGTAAAAGGCGAAATTGGCCTTGGTCTGCTGCTGCTGGCAGGTTTCACCAACGACGACACCGAAGAAGATCTGAAATGGATTGCCAACAAGGTGGTGCAGCTTCGCATCTTCAGCGACACCGATGACAAAATGAATCTGAGTGTGCAGGATGTGCAGGGCGACCTGCTTGTGATCAGCCAGTTTACCCTCTATGCGCTCACCAAAAAAGGCAACCGCCCCTCTTACATCCAGGCCGCTCCTCCTGCAGTAGCTATACCTCTGTACGAGCGATTTGTAGTAATGCTTGAAGAGGCTTTGGGTAAAAAAGTACAGACCGGCGAGTTCGGTGCCGACATGAAAGTAACCCTGCTCAACGACGGTCCGGTTACCATCACAATCGACTCCAAAAACCGGGAATAATTTAAATCTACAGAGAACGCTTTATGACCATCGCAGAAGCCCAAACCATCGTTGACAACTGGATCAAGGAAAACGGTGTTCGCTATTTCAACGAACTGACCAATATGGCTATCCTTACAGAAGAGGTAGGTGAAGTAGCCCGCATCATGTCACGGCAGTACGGCGAGCAGTCTTTTAAGAAAAGCGATGAAGGCAAGCAGCTTTCCGACGAACTGGCTGACGTGCTTTTTGTGCTCATCTGCATCGCCAACCAGACAGGCATCGACCTCACCGAAGCCCTCCGCAAAAACCTGGAGAAGAAAACATCCCGCGATAGCGAAAGACACAAGCAGAACGAGAAACTGAAGTAAGTTTAGGAGTTAGAGAGTTGGGGAGTTTAAGAGTGATAAAGGAAAGAGTTAAAATAAAAACAGAGCAGGTACCCCATTAAGATGGTTTCTGCTCTGTTTTTATGGATTTTAATTTTCCGGATAGAGTACTTCTGATTTCTTAAACTCTCTAACTCTTAAACTCCCCAACTCCTAAACTCTCAAACTCTTTCAGGTTTACCAACCTATCCCTTTTCCATACCGGCAACACGTTGTAGGTGTCGTGCTGGAGGCAGAATTCGATGTCCTTGTGGATCTCGAGATTTTCGAGGCGGCGCACGTGAGAGGACTGACGCAGGAACGTGACCATATCATCCTTAGCGGCGTGGTACAGGTATAGCGAAGCCAGTGTGGCGTCGTTCTCAAACTCAAACTCACCCTGCAGGCGCTCGGCAAGGGCTCCGGCATACAGTGTGTCTTCGAGGTTGAACTTGCCTTTCCAGCCGGCACATACCACCAGCACATCCAACTGCAGTTCGCGCAGGTGCTGCGCCACAGCCTCCAGGTTCAGGAAAGCCCCTACTATGATTTCCTGCGCTGCTTCTGACATGCGGATGGCACGGGTGCCGTTTGTAGTCGTAATGGCCACGGTTCGGTCCTTCACTTGCCCATTCATGTAAGCAAAAGGCGAGTTACCCAGGTCAAAGCCTTCGGCTTTGATGCCATTTCGCTCCGCTGCCGTCAGGCAGCCTTGCTCGGCATAAGCACGGCACTCCTCGAGCTGCATCACAGGTATAATATCAGTGGCGCCATGTGCAAAGGCCGTTACCATCGTAGAGGTAGCACGCAGAATATCCACAGCCACCACTGCCTTCCCCTCCAGTTCGTACAAGTGCAACAGCTCCGGGCTGTAGCACACATCTATACTCGGCATTGTTTAATTGTTATTTCTTTACAAATGGTAGCTTTACGATCTGGCCTTTCATGTCCTTGTTGCGAACGCGAACGAATACCTCAGTGCCTGGCTTGCTGTACTCGGTCTGCACATAACCCATCCCTATGCCTTTGCCCAATGATGGCGACATGGTACCTGAGGTTACTTCACCGATCTGCTCGCCCTCTGCGTTCACGATCTCGTAATGCGCTCTAGGTATAGCTTTCTCCAGCATCTCAAAACCCACCAGCTTTTTGCTGACACCGGCCGCTTTCTGCTCCTTCAGGTTTTCTGAATTTACAAATTCCTTGTCAAACTTGGTGATCCAGCCCAGACCAGCCTCTAATGGCGAAGTCGTGTCGTTTATGTCGTTGCCGTAGAGGCAGAAGCCCATCTCGAGGCGCAGCGTGTCGCGGCGCCCAGACCAATCGGCTTGATGCCCTGCTCTTTACCAGCTTCCATGATCGCATGGAACACCTTCTCGGCATCCTCATTCTTTACATAAATCTCAAATCCACCAGAGCCAGTATAGCCTGTGGCAGAGAGTATAACATCGGGCACACCGGCAAATTCACCTTTCTCAAAGGTATAGTATACCATGCTGCCCAAGTCTACAGACGTAAGCGATTGCAGTGCCTCTACTGTCTTGGGTCCCTGCACGGCAAACAGCGACATCTCATCTGAAATGTTCTCAAGCTCCGCGCCCTTGGTATTGTACTTGCTCACCCAGGCCCAGTCCTTCTCGATGTTAGAGGCGTTCACCACCAGCATGTACTCGTTCTCGGCCATGCAGTACACCAGCAGGTCGTCCACGATGCCGCCATCCTCGTTCGGGAAGCAAGAGTACTGGATCTTGCCCGGGGTCAGTTTAGAAGCGTCGTTTGAAGTGATGCGCTGGATCAGGTCAAGTGCCTCGGGGCCTTTAACCAGGAATTCGCCCATGTGCGACACGTCGAATATACCTACGCCATTGCGCACAGTGTTGTGCTCTTCCAGATCAGACGAGTAACGCACAGGCATGTTATAACCCTGCAAAAGGCACCATCTTCGCACCCAGCGACTCGTGCACATCATTCAAAGCTATTTTCTTCAGTTCCATATCAGATTTGATTGCTAATAAAGTAGATGCCCAAAATTAAGTAAAATAAAACCGCTTCCGAAATTTTATGTAGGAACAGGATTTATATAGCCCAAAAGCTATTAATCAGGAAACCTACCTGTCACTGATCGCCTGCAACCGTTTTTCCACATCCGTATGTGCATAACCTTGTCTGATCCGGCACGTAAACCAAGCCGTCACTTTTTTAGCCAAAAGGAACATGCCATCTACTTCTTATTTCACCTTCGCACGCAGGACAAGTGTGCCTGATTTTAATCTGCCTGTGCCAAGCCTGACCACCCGTTTTGCCTGGCGCTTTATTTTGCTTCGCTCCATTTTTGCTAATTTAGCAGGATATCATCTGTCTAACCAAAAGCTCAGTCTGGCGCTAATCAGATAATAGTCCATGAAGCTATCAACCAAGCTGTTTATCGGGTTTGTCCTGATTTCACTGCTTTTCACCACTGTTGCTATCGTAAACTTCAGGTTGTCGGAGGATGTGATCGAAAACATGCGCTGGGTAACACGCTCTCAGATCGTGGTCCGAAACTCTGCTTCGCTGCAACGCAACATCATCGACATGGAATCGGGTTTGCGCGGCTACCTGCTCAACGGGAACGAAGTATTTCTGGAGCCTTATCACGAAGCGAAAAGACTACTGACCAGGCTTCGGGAAGATGTACGGAATTATACCGCTTCTGAGAGCCAGAAGCAGAAACTGGATAAAAATCATCAGGACGCATGATGACTGGATAACGCAATATGCAGAGCCGCTTATCGAGATGAAAAGAAGCGACACACTGGAAGTCTCCACACGGGCCTTCGACATGAAACTCGATACACTGGTGCTGGGCGAAAAAGTATTGATGGACACCATCCGAAGTGACTTCCGCGTGTTCAACTCGCATGAGTATACTCTGCGTGGGGAAAGAAATGACCGGCTGAACACCAGTATCAATACTACAAGGCAAGTATCCACCGTTCTTACCATATTATCGGTGTTACTGGGTCTCGGGTGGGCATGGTACATCACCCGGATCATCTCTAACCGTATCATGAAAATGGTGACACTGGCCGAGAAGATCTCAAAAGGAGATTACCAGACCCAGATCATAGATACTTCCAAGGACGAACTCAGCCAGCTGTCTCACTCCCTGAACAGGATGTCAGCCACGATTGACGAGACCTTTTCGGAGCTTGATCGCAAGAACAAAGAGCTGGACCAGTTTGCCTATGTGGTGTCGCATGACCTGAAGGCGCCCTTAAGGGGTATAGAGGTTGCCTCGCGGTGGGTAGAAGAAGACATGGGGCAGAATCTGCCTGATAACATTAAAGAGTACCTGCTGATGATGCGTGTGCGGGTACACCGCATGGAAAACCTGATCAACGGCATACTGGCACTTGCCCGTGTTGACCGGAACAGCTACGTGCAGGAAGTGGTGGATGTCCGGCAACTCTTAACAGAGGTTACGGATATGGCTTCGGCACCCAATGGGTTTACCATAAACATCGGTCCCGGAATGCCGGAAATATACACAGAGCGGGTGCATTTGCATCAGGTTTTTCTTAACCTGATCTCCAATGCGATCAAGTACCATGACCGGGAGGATGGGCATATCGACATCACTTGCCAGGAGGCAGAAAACTTTTATACCTTCTCGGTTTCAGACGATGGTCCAGGTATAGCCCCAGAGTACCACGAGCGCATATTTGTGATCTTCCAGACACTGCAGGAACGTGACGCGGTCGAAAGTACAGGTGTGGGACTGGCTATAGTAAAAAAGATCGTAGAGCGACACGGAGGGAACATCTGGGTGGCCTCCAGCCCCGGCCAAGGGCTACTTTCAGTTTTACCTGGCCTAAAAACCAGGCGTAATTGAAAGATTTATATTAATTTTGATCATTGAATTTCGACAAGCGCTATGATAAATAAAGAAGTTAATATCCTTTTAGTAGAAGATGACTACCTGGATATTATGAATGTGGAACGTGAACTTAAAAAAAATAGGCATTACGCACCCGATCCATGTGGCTCGCAATGGCCGTGAGGCGCTTGATATACTGCGCGGAAGTGGTGTGCCCAAAATATCGCCCGCCCCTAGCGTGATTCTGCTTGATATCAACATGCCCCGCATGAACGGTCTGGAGTTTTTGACCGAGCTGCGCCGTGAGCCGGAATTCAGCCACATCCCGGTGTTCATCATGACCACTTCGAACGAAGAAACGGATCGTATGGCTGCTCAGCGGCTCAATGTGTCAGGTTATATCGTTAAGCCGATGAGCTTTGAAAACTTCGAAGCCAGCCCCTCATCGCTCGATAACTTCACCCTGTTTCTCGACCTTATCAAACTTAAATAGAGGTCCTGTTACTCTTATTTAGGAAACAGCATCAATTGCTCTTCTGACAGCAACCTAAAGGATTGCCGATGGTACTGCGTAGCCCCAAACTGCGCAATACTAGTACGGTGCTCCTTCGTCGGGTAGCCTGCATTGCGCTCCCAGCCATAATGGCTGTGCTCCTTTGCCAGTGTGCACATGAGCTCGTCGCGGTGTGTTTTGGCCAGCACTGAGGCTGCTGCTATAGACAGATATCTCCCATCCCCCTTTACCACACAGGTATGGCGCAGTGCACCGTATGCCTTAAACCTGTTACCGTCCACAATAAGGTACTCCGGCTCCAGAGCCAGCCCCTCAATGGCCCGGTGCATGGCCAGGTAGGTGGCCTGCAGAATGTTGATCTGGTCAATCTCCGCAGGGCTTGCCTCACCAATCGCCCAGGCTACCGCATCACGCACGATGTCGACCCGCAGCTGCAGCCTCTGCTTGTGGCTGAGCTGCTTTGAATCGTTCAATAGGGCATGGCTATAGTCTGGTGGCAGTATAACAGCAGCGGCCACCACAGGGCCTGCCAAACAGCCGCGGCCGGCCTCGTCTATACCGGCCTCCAAGGTATAGCCACTGTAGTTAGGTAGAAGTGCCATAGCATCAAGAGAAATCTGAATGACAAAAATAAAACAAAAAGCCCTGCCAGCTTGCGCTGACAGGGCTTTTTAAATCTATACTATCCGTATGGCTTAGTACCCAGGGTTCTGCTGCGCAGCTAACACAGGGTTAGATGCAACTTCAGAAACCGGAATTGGCCAGATGAAACGGAAGTCTTCGTAAGGAATGAACGGTATAGTAGTAGCTGGCATCGTACCGCTTCCTGCATTGTATTGCGGGATGTGGTTAGAAGTAGAGGCTACCTTAGCAGGTATACCAGCCGGACCGAACACACCTTCTTTTGCCAGACGGTGGATGTCTTTCCAGCGCATACCTTCCGCCAGGAACTCGATACGACGCTCGTTCACGATCGCCTGTGTCAGGGCGTTGCCAGACAGGCCAGAGTAAGTCTGGTCTGTAGAACGGCCACGAACCGCGTTCAGAAGTGCAAGTCCTCTGTCATTGTTACCAAGTCTGGACTCAGCCTCTGCTACGTTCAGCAGTACTTCCGCATAACGGATGATTGGCGACCAGTCAGACTGTGTACCAGCATCTCTGTACTTTCTGCTAAAGATAGCACGTGCAGTAGTCGTTGTGATATCACGACGGTCGTCATCTGCTGGCCAGAATTCGGCGTTCCAGATAAGTGGGCTGATCGCAACCAGCGCACGACCTCCAGGAAGGGCGTTGTACATCTGACCCAATGAACCGTTCACACTGGCGTTATCATTAGCCGTGTTCATGAAAGAGAAGATCGACTCAGAGTTGCCAGAGTTGTTGGCCCAAGGACCATCAGCAGAAGCAGTCAAAGCGTAACCACCGATAGGGCTTGTGAAAGACTCAGTACCTGAGATCAGTTTGTTACCCTCTGTCACTACACCTTGCCAGTCACGCATGTGCAGTTTAACGCGAGACTTCATCGCAATAGCAGCACCTTTTGTAGCTCTTGAGATTTTACCTCCGGCTGCACGAGTTTCAGGCAGGTTAGTCTCAGCATAGTCAAGGTCCGCCAGGATAGCAGCATAACCATCTCTTACAGAGTCACGGCCCTGCTGTCTTGCTTCCTCAACACGAGCTGGTGTGTTCACCGGAATTGTTCTGATCGGAACTCCAGGGTGAGAAGCATCAGCTGTGTGGTTGTAAGGACGCGCGAAGTGAATCAGTAGTTCGTGGTTAGAAAGTGCACGCAGGAAGCGAGCCTCAGCGCTGTAGGCATTGCCTACTTCCGCTGTAATCAGACCGTCTGCTACTGCTTTCTCAACACCCTCAATCACAATGTTTGCCTTGTTGATTACTGAGTAGAGTGTTTCGAAGTGGTACACGTTGTTAGCAGAAGCCGCATTGTAAGTAGAGCCGTACGTGATGGCGTAGAACGCCTCCAGGTTCAGCATGTCCTCACCACGGTTATCGCCTTGCTCTATGTGAGCCGCACCGAACGGATAGCCACGCACAGCGCCACCAGCATAGAAACCACTTTGAGCAGCGTCATACACACCGGCTACAGCCAACTCTACACGCTCAGGGGTTGTAAAGGCACTTGCTTCAGTCAGACGGTCAAATGGATCTAGCTCCACTACGTCTTTCTCGCACGAAGTCAGCATCAGGGAGAAGCACACCGCAGGGGCGAGCAACGCTAACTTCAGTTTATTTTTGATGAATGATCTATTTTTCATTTTAAGGGAATTAAGAAATTAGAAGCCAAGATTTAAACCAACTGTGAACACACGCTGCTGTGGCTGACCGTTCCAGTCTACACCAAGGTTGTTGTTGTTCAGGTTAGTGTAAGTTTCTGGATCAAGACCTGTGTAATCAGAGATTACGAAAGCGTTCTGTACCTGAGCATAGATTCTCAGACGGTCAACGCTGATGCGCTCAGACAGTGCCTTAGGCAGTGTGTAACCCAATGACAGGTTGCTCACTTTCAGGAAGTCGCCGCTCTCAACGAAACGTGAAGAAGACTCACCGTTTGTGTTGATGAAGTTACCGTAGTTAGCACCAGCAGCCAGTCTTGGAGTCTGTCCGTCACCTGGGTTTTCAGGAGACTGCCATCTGCCAAGGATCTCACGACCGTTGTTCTCAAACGCCATTGTCAAAAGGTCCTGACGCGTACGGTTCATGATCTTGTTGCCACCAGAGAAACGCAGGAACACGTTTGCATCGAAGTTGCCCAGTTTGAAGTTGTTATCAAAACCACCGAACCACTTAGGAAGTGTGTTGCCTAGGATCACTTTGTCAGCAGATGACAGAGAAGACTGTGCACCCAGTGCGCTTGGGTTAGCCGGGTCATAACCGTAGTATACACCAGCAGAACCACCGTTGCCAGAGATGTTACCCTGTACCAGTGAGCCATCACCTTTGCGGTAGATTGGGTTACCGTTTGCAGTGTTCACACCTTCGTACTGGTAACCGTAGATAGAGTTGATAGACTCACCTTCGCGGTGGATCGTGTATTCGTACACGATGTCCTGACCGTCAACCAGTGACTTCACTTCGTTATTCTGTGTAGAGAAGTTGAAGTTAGAGTTCCAGCTGAAGTTAGACTTGTCGATTATTGTACCAGAGATACCAATTTCGATACCGTTGTTATCAACGCGGCCGATGTTACGCGTGATATAGTTGTTAGGCACACCCAGTGATGGAGGAGTTGGAGCCTGAAGAACGATGTCAGAGTTGTTCTTCATCCAGTAAGCCAATTCAACATTCAGACGTCCGTCGAACAAGCCCAGGTCGATACCGAAGTCGGTGATCTTCTGTGCTTCCCAACGCAGGTCAGGGTTACCAGTGTTGCTGAAGGCAATACCGTTGAAAGTACCGTATTGAGCAGCACCGAATGAACCCAAATAAGGATAGTTACCTTGGATACCGATGTTTCCTACTTCAGCAAAGCTACCACGCAGTCTCAGGTCAGAGATAACGCTAAGTGCAGAAGAGTTCTTGAAGAATTCTTCTTCAGAGATTCTCCAGGCAGCAGACACGCCAGGGAAGTAACCCCAACGGTTATCTTCTGATAGCTTAGAAAGACCGTCAGCACGCATAGAAGCACCGATATAGTACTTGCTGGCATAGTTATAGTTGAAACGGCCCAGGTAAGAGGCAAGACCATTCTCACCGATACCACCGAAGGCAAACTGGTTAGCAAAGGCACCAGATACCAGGTTTTCGTTGAAGAAACGGTCAGAAAGACCAGTACCCTGTGCCTGGAAGAAGCTAGATCTTGTTTTGTTGTATTCCTGTACTAACGTCGCATCCAGGTTGTGCACCTCGTTGAATGACTTATTGTAGCTCAGGATGTTCTGCCAGTTCCATGACTTAAGTGGAGAGTAAGCCTGAGAAACGACACCGCCAGAACCCTGACCGTCACCATGACGTGGGTCGTTGAACAGGAAGTCGTCAACCAGTGTCAAGTCAGCACCAAGCTGTGTTCTGAAGCGCAGGTTGTCAATCAGTTTGAAATCCAGGAATACGTTACCCAGACCGCGGTAAGTAGTAGCTCTACGTACGTTGTTATCCAACACGAAACGGATGTTTGGAATACCGTTGGCGATGATACCAGCGTTCGGTCCGCGGCCAAGTGCTCTAGGCTCCTGGAAGTCGATGTTGTAACCAGTTGGGTGTTCCGGGTTAAATACCGGTACGTTAGGGTGCATACGGATTACACCGAAGATGTTACCAGACAGGTTGTTAGAGCCAGTAAGCGGACCAGAGTTGATCTGATTGGTCAAACCGGCCTGTAAACCGAAATCAAGGAAGCTGGTTACTTTCGTCTGCAGGTTTGTGCGAACTGAATAACGCTCCAGGCTGTTCGCACGTCCGATACCTTCCTGGTTTGAGTAACCAAGTGAGAAGTAGTAGTTTGTTTTGTCAGTACCACCGCTTGCAGAGAATGCATGGCTGTGCTGGAAAGCTCTACGGAATACTTCCTCGTTCCAGTCAGTGTCGGCATCACCCAGCGCAGCTGGAGAAGTCTGACCAAGGTTTGCATATTTCTCGTTTGTGATTTCAACGAACTCACGTGCGTTCAGCAGGTCATGCAGTTCGATTGCCTTGGCAGAACCTGCCCAGCCATCATAAGAGAACTTAGCCTGGCCTGACTTACCACGCTTGGTAGTAATAAGAATTACACCGTTAGAGGCACGTGAACCGTAAACCGCTGTAGCAGCACCATCCTTCAGGATCTCGAAAGACTCGATATCGTTCGGGTTGATGTCAGCAAGTGCGTTAGAAGGCGTAAATCCACCCAGGTTACCAGACGTAGCAGGTACACCATCGATTACGATAAGTGGCTGCGTGTTGGAAGAGATTGAGTTTACACCGCGGATGTTGATCTTTGGAGGCGCACCCAGGATACCTGAAGGCTGCGTGATCTGTACACCAGAAGCACGACCTGCCAGCTGCTGGTCAAAAGATGGCGTTGCCAGGTTGGCAATTGTCTCACCTTTTACCTGCGCGATAGAGCTGGTAACGTCTTTTTTCTGCTGTGTACCGTAACCAACCACTACAACTTCATCCAGTTGTCTCTGGTCGATTTCAAGTGCCACATTAATAGTAGCGGCTGTCCCAATAGGACGCTCTACTGTTCTGTAGCCGAGGAAGCGGAAAACGAGCGTGTTGCCGTCTGCCGGCACATTAATAGAATAAGTACCGTCAGCACCGGTAGCCGTACCGGAGCTAGTGCCCTTTACAAGCACTGCTACACCAGGAAGGCCTTGGCCAGTCGACTGGTCAGTCACAGTACCCGTAACAGTTCTGCCCTGCGCCAATGCCTGTTGAAGCACGACGAATACCAGCGCAAAACTCAATAGTAGTAGTTTTTTCATTGGTCTGTTAATTGAGGTGAAAGATAAATAGTAGTTAAGATTTAAGGTTTAAGATTTACAATCAGCATATCGCATATGCTGGCCTGTACACGTAGAGTATCGTTAATTAACTGGTAAAAAAGCTGCATAAAAGTGTGCCGGTATTTAGCTTCTCAACAGAAATAAATCAAGCTTGTTTAGTACTTAAGCAAACTTTACAGACTATTTGGATGCTCCAAACTAAGAATATTTTTTCAATATATACAAAACTGTTATTCAAAATTCTCCAACCTTATCTAGGTCTTTTTCAGCCATTTAACCCTTCATCTTGTGTTATTACAAATTATCAACATCACAGAATAGGCGTATTTATATATAATACACTGAATTTCACACAACTACAACCTACTCCCTCGAAATACAACCTCAACATATCACCAAAACAATTAATACACATCAAATCACAATACTCATAAGTTATTCTTATTCAGTGTTATAACACACACCATTTTATCAGCACCCCAAATCATCTTTAGCCTTAATTCTTCAACCTCTAACCCAAATTGGAACCACAATAGGTATCCTTTTCTATATACAGCCAGATTCCGGCCAGCATAACTTCACAACTGGCAGTCCCAAACCTACTCAGAAGCATTTGACACATACTTCATGGTGCGGAGCGTAGCTACAAAATTTGAAAAGCGCTTCTAAGCGCACTTCTCTCCCCTGCTTCCTGATCACTCTCCCTCAGATTATAGCCAAACAGCTGCATTACAACATTAAAAATATAAATATATGAATAACAGAAACTCAATATTACAACATTGTTTTTTAGTTAAAATGCTATAAATCAAGTGCCAATTAAAAT
>NZ_AKIS01000098.1:0-12978 GCF_000277005.1 Pontibacter sp. BAB1700
TACAGCAAATGAACCAGGAGGACATCGCCCACCTGGAGCGTGAAGGAGGTATCGAACTGCAGATAAGCGACGAGGAAACTGCCGTGCTGACGCCGGAGGACGTGGAAATCTCTTCGGAGGACATCCCGGGTTGGTTGGTAGCCAGCGAAGGCAAACTGACTGTGGCGCTCGACGTGACCATCACGGAAGAGCTGAAGCAGGAAGGCATTGCCCGCGAACTGGTGAACCGTATCCAGAACCTGCGCAAAGACAGCAACTTGGAGGTGCAGGACAAGATACACATCGTGCTACAGGCCTCGGTGCCTGAGGTAAATGCCGCTGTGGAAAACTTCCGCGACTACATACAGGCCGAGACACAAGCCTTGAGCCTTGAACTGGCTGACCATGTGGTAGATGGCACTATCCTTGAAGTGGACGATTACCAAGTGAACATCCACATCCGCACCGAAGCGGTAGTAGCATAAATTGCAAGCCCCGGCTCTATGAAATGGCCGGGGCTATACCTTATACCTTTATCCTGCAGCGGCGCAACAGAGCTCCTGCAGCCTAATTGACGAAACATGAAATATTGGAAGTACTACCTGGTGGCCCTGATCGTCATCATCATCGACCAAGCTGTGAAGCTTATCGTGCATTACAACATGGAAATGGGTATGCCAGGCGAGATCGTGCTCCTGGGCGACTGGTTGAAGCTGCACTATACCCTCAACCCGGGTATGGCCTTTGGTGTGCAGCTCGGCTCTGATTACGGCAAGCTGATTCTGTCTTTGTTCCGACTAGTGGCGGTGTTCGGTATTGCCTATTACATCTACCATTTGGTAAAAACGAAAGCACCGAAAGGCTTGATCTGGTGCATCGGCCTGATACTGGGCGGCGCTATCGGCAACCTGATCGATAGTACGTTTTATGGAGTGCTGTTCGACAACCATCCGTATGGCTCTCCAACCCCATGGTTCCATGGGCAGGTAATAGATATGTTTTATTTTGATATCTGGGAAGGTATCGTTCCGAATTGGATGCCTATTTTAGGCGGCAAGCCCATGTCCTTATGGCCAATTTTTAATGTAGCAGACTCGGCTATCTTCATTGGTGTACTGATCATCCTCTTTAATCAGAAGCGCTTCTTCGCACATTATGATGAGCCAGCTAAGCAACCAGCGGCTGAGCAACAGGGATTCTAAGGTATAGGTATAAGTAAACAGAGAGGCGGCTGCTCCACATGGAGCAGCCGCCTCTTTTATTGCTACCTTCAGAAGGTCTTATAAGATACCCAAGCGCTCCAACCTCACCCTCAAGTCCTCAGGAGAAGTAAAATGAATCGATTCTATACCTAATTGCTCGGCAGCTTTTATATTGCGCAGGTTGTCATCAATGAAAAGTGCTTCGGCAGGCTGCAGCTTATACCTGTTGAGCAAGGTATGGTAAAAACTGTGATTGGGCTTGCGGTCTTTTTCAGTACCCGAAACAACAATCCCATCGAACCAGCTGAGAAAATCATAACGCTCCAGCGCAATTGGGAAGAGCTCTGCTGACCAGTTGGTGAGAGCATATAACTTATGTTCGCCACGGTTCTTCATCTCCCTGAAGATCTCGACAGTGCCTCAATCGGGCCACCCAGCATTTCTTCCCAACGACCGTAGTAGGCTTTGATATGCTCTTCGTGCTCGGGATGCTTTGCGATCAGGTATTCATTGGCTTCCTGTATCGTGCGGCCGCCATCCTGTTCCTCGTTCCACTCAAACGTGCAGACATTCTCCAAGAAGTGCAGCATCTGTGCTTCGTCATCAAAGATCTTACGGTAAAGATGATGGGGGTTCCAATCGATCAGTACAGCGCCAAGATCCCAAATGATGGTGCTTTTAGTATTTGTTTTGGTAGAGGTACTGTTGCTAGTCAGCGTGTTTTCAGAAGTGTTTTCCATATGTTTTAGCGTCGATCTTAAATATACTGCGAAAAACGAAAACAAGAAAGATATCGCAATCATTCAAAAAAGCTTATTTTTACCAGAAGCACCTTATTCCTATACCTTTGTCTATACCTACGCCTATACTGCAGGTCACGGATCTGAAAACTACATTCACGACACGCCAAGGGATAGTTCATGCGGTGGAGGGAGTTTCTTTTACAGTATATGCAGGAGAGGCAGTGGCGATTGTTGGTGAATCGGGATCAGGAAAGACAGTGACGGCATTGTCGCTGATGCAACTGCTTGACACGAATGCGCAGGTAGGAGGAAAGGCGGTTTTTCAGTCACAGTGCCTTGGGGGAGTAGACCTGCTACAGCTAAAGGAGAAGCAATTGCAACAGATTCGGGGGCAGGAAATGGGGATGATTTTTCAAGATCCAATGTCCTCGCTCAACCCTGTCTATACCTGTGGACAACAGGTGGCGGAGGTACTCCTGTGGCACCTGGAAATTTCTAAAAAAGAGGCAAAGGAACGCGTACTGCATCTTTTTGAGCAAGCCAAGCTTCCACGATCGGAGCAAATTTACGACAGTTATCCACATCAGATTTCAGGCGGGCAAAAGCAGCGGGTGATGATTGCGATGGCCATGGCCTGCGAGCCCGCTATCTTGATTGCCGATGAACCCACCACCGCTTTGGACGTGACGGTGCAGGCCCGCATGCTGTCGCTGATCGACGAGCTGCGGGTGAAGCAAAACATGGCCGTGCTGTTTATTTCTCACGATTTGGGAGTGGTGGCCGAGGTAGCCGACCGCGTGCTGGTGATGTACAAAGGCCGCATCGTGGAGCAAGGTAAAGTGCTCGATATTTTCACCAATCCGCAGCACCCCTATACCAAAGGCCTGCTGGCCTGTCGCCCGACATTGAGCATTAAGTCGCAAGCCAAACTGCCCACGGTAGCTGATTTCATGGAGGAAGATGCACAAGGCAACGTTCACGAGAAGCGGCCACAGGTATACGAGCCCTCTTTGGTGGATGTGGTGAATGCCTATGTAGGCACAGTCGCAGGTATAAAACAGCAGCGCGACAACAGCCAGAAACCTCCATTGCTGCAGGTGGAGGACCTACAGGTGCATTTTCCGATAAAGAAAGGAATCTTTTCCCGCACCACAGGTCATGTGAAAGCCGTGGACGGGGTAAGCTTTGATGTGAAGCACGGGGAAACAATTGCGCTGGTAGGAGAGTCGGGAAGTGGCAAGACAACGCTAGGTCGGGCTATCCTGCGACTGGTGGAGCCTACGGCAGGGAGCGTACTGTTTGAGGGAGCGGATATCGGCAGCATGGATGCGGCGACCCTGCGCCAAAACCGCCGCTACTTTCAGATGATTTTCCAGGACCCCTATACCTCACTTAACCCCATGCATACCGTAGGCGGAGCTATCCTGGAGCCTATGCGTGTGCATAAACTGCACGGAAGCGACAAGGAACGCCTTTTGAAGATGACGGAACTGCTTGAGAAGGTAGGACTTACGACAGAGTATGCGCAGCGTTATCCACAGGCCTTTTCAGGAGGGCAGCGGCAGCGGATCGCCATTGCACGGGCCCTGGCACTGCAACCCAAGCTGTTGATCTGCGACGAATCAGTGTCGGCACTGGATGTGTCTGTGCAGGCGCAGGTGCTCAATTTGCTCAACGAACTCAAGCGAGATTTCAACATGACCTATATCTTCATCACCCACGACCTGGCTGTGGCCAAGCACATGGCCGACCGCATAATAGTCATGCACGAAGGAAGGATTGTGGAACAGGGTATGCCTGCACAACTCTTCCAGAACCCACAGCACGATTATACCCGAGCCTTACTGCGGGCTATCCCCAGTGGTGAGCCCGAGGCCATTATGGCGGCACAGGAGAAGCGAGCAACTCTGCAATCAGGTATAGCGCACTATCAGGCATAGACCCTATTGCCGTCAATTAAAGAGAAATAATATCTTAACTGTCATCTCGACAGGATGGAGAGATCTGGTTGATCTCAAGAACCTGGCTACATTTCAGATTTCTCACTAATAGAGGGCCCTTACCCCCGGTTCGAAATGACAGGCACTTGCTTTAGTGACGGCATTGGCTATAGGCCCCTATCATTATTAATAAACCCATCCACATAGCCCATATATAGACTTTTCTCTATAAATTCACCTGAAATTAAGTTGGCTTTAACCTTAGTCTGCCTTGTGGGCGTATAGAGGCTAAACTATTACAACCAATGATTGCCATGGCCTGAAGTGCTGTATACCTGCACCGGCCAATAGAAAGAAGATACATGAGAAGTAAAAGACCAAGCAAAAGCGGCAGAGATAAAGACAGCCGCAACGAAAAAGGCGGCTCCCGCAGAGGCGAGTCTTCCAGAAGAGAACCATCGGCCAGAAGCAGTTCACGCAGAGGCGACGACCGCAGAGGTGGCGGTAAAGATAAATCGGCCAAAGGCATCGTGCTGGAGATGTTCTCCAACAGCCCCGACACAGTGTTCACGCAGCGCCAGATTACCCGCAAGCTAGGCATCGTCGACAAAAAAGGCCGCGACCAGTTGCAAAGCATATTGGTGAACCTGATACGTGAAAATAAGTTGTTGCTGATAGACGGCGACAAGTACCAACTTAACCTGCGTGTGAACATTATCACAGGCCGTGTGGATCTGGCTAACAGCAAATATGCCTACATCGTGTCGGAAGAGACAGAAGACGATGTACGCGTGTTCCGCGAGCACCTAAAGTATGCCATGGACGGCGACCTAGTGAAAGTGGAAGTATTGCCGACCATGCAGGGAGGCCGTGCCGAAGGCATTGTGGTGGAAGTGCTTGAGCGCTCCCGCACCGAACTGGTGGGCATCATGGAGCTTTCCAAAAACTTCGGTTTCGTAGTGCCTGATTTCAAAAAGCTTTACTTTGACGTATTTGTAGGCGAACGCAACCTGAACGGGGCTGAAGCTGGCGATAAGGTACTCGTGAAGATAGTAGAATGGCCGAAGGAGCCAGGCAAGAACCCAACCGGTGAGGTAATTCGTGTGTTTGGTCCTGCCGGAGAGCACGAGGCTGAGATTCACTCCATTATGGCCGAGTTCGGACTACCGTTTGAGTTTCCGGAAGCTGTGGAAGAAGAAGCCAATCAGATCTCAGACAAGATACCGGCTGGCGAAATAGCCAAGCGTCGCGACATGCGCGACGTCACCACTTTCACGATTGACCCTGCTGACGCCAAAGACTTCGACGATGCCCTCTCGATACAGAAACTCGAGAATGGCAATTGGGAAATAGGCGTACACATTGCCGATGTGACCCATTACGTGCACCCGCGTAGCTTACTCGAGAAGGAAGCATTCCACAGAGCCACTTCGGTATACCTGGTGGATAGGACCATCCCAATGCTGCCTGAGAGGCTCTCAAACGGCCTTTGCTCACTCAGACCAAACGAAGAGAAATTCACGTTTTCAGTAGTGTTTGAGATCGACGACAACGGTAAACTATACGATACCTGGTATGGCCGCACGGTAACTTACTCCGACCGCCGCTTTGCTTACGAAGAGGCGCAGGAACGCATTGAAACAGGCGAGGGAGACTTTGCTGAAGAGATCAATGTCCTGAACAACATTGCCAAGAAACTACAGGCTAAGCGCTTTAAAAACGGCGCCATCAGCTTCGAAACCACGGAGGTGAAGTTCAAACTGGACGAAAATGGCAAGCCGCTTTCCATCTATGTGAAAGAGCGCAAAGACGCGCACAAGCTGATTGAAGAATTCATGCTGTTGGCAAACAAAAAGGTGGCCGAGTTTGTCTACAACAAAGGCAAAGGAAAGAAGCGCCCGACCATGGTATACCGTACGCACGGCTCACCAGACCCCGACAAACTGAATACTTTCTCTGTTTTCGCCCGCAAATTCGGGTATAAGGTGGATCCAGACGGCGATATCTCGGAAGAGCTGAACAACCTGACACACGAAATCGAGGGCAAGCCGGAGCAAAGCGTACTGCAGAACCTGGCGATCCGTACGATGGCCAAGGCCAAGTACAGCACCGAGCCCGAGGGGCACTTCGGTCTGGCCTTTGACCACTACTCACACTTCACGTCGCCGATTCGTCGCTATCCGGATATGATGGCGCACCGCTTGTTGCAGCACTATCTGGACGGTGGTCAGTCAGAAGACAAAGAGGCCTACGAAGAGCGTTGCCGCCATTCTTCCGAAATGGAGAAACGTGCCGCCGACGCCGAGCGTGCTTCCATTAAGTATAAGCAGGTGGAGTTCATGAAGGACACCATCGGCAACCAATACAAAGGAATTGTGTCTGGTGTGACAGAATGGGGTATATTTGTGGAGATTGAAGAGAACAAGTGCGAAGGTATGGTGCGCCTGTCGAGTCTGAACGACGACTATTACGAGCTGGACGCGAACAACTACCGCATCATTGGTCGTCAGTCGAAGCGCATTATCTCGTTTGGTGACGAGGTAATGGTCGAGATTGTGAGCGCCAACATGGCCGAGCGCACCATCGACATGGAACTGGTAGAAACCCTTAAAACACATTAACACCCCTGTGGATATCACGCAGCTTTCAACCCAGCTAAACCAAACCCTGAATACCCTCCGCTATGGCGAACAGCCTGCGGAATTGTACGAGCCCATCCGCTATATTATGTCCTTGGGCGGAAAGCGAATAAGGCCTTTACTGGTGCTTCTGGCTGCAAAAATGTATGATGATGATGTGGAAAACGTGCTATTGCCCGCTGCGGCCGTAGAGGTTTTCCACAACTTCACGCTCATGCACGACGATATCATGGACAAGGCCCCACTGCGCCGCGGCAACCCCACCGTGCACGAAAAGTGGGATGCCAACACCGCTATCCTGAGTGGTGACGTGATGCTGGTACGCGCCTACGAAATGATGCTAGGTATAGCCCCCGACAAACTGGGCAAGGTGCTGCAGCTCTTCAGCAAGACAGCCGCCGAGGTATGTGAGGGCCAGCAACTCGACATGAACTTTGAGCGCCGCCAGCAGGTGAGCATTGAGGAGTACATCCAGATGATCACGCTCAAGACGGCGGTACTTTTAGGCTTTAGTCTGGAACTGGGAGCCATTCTGCAGGGAGCCCCTGACAGCGACGCCGAGCACCTGAAGCAATTCGGCGACAATGTAGGTATAGCCTTCCAACTACGCGACGACTTGCTCGATGTATATGGCGACAAAGACAAATTTGGTAAGCAGGTAGGCGGTGATATCCTCTCAGACAAAAAGACCTTCCTGATGCTGACTGCACTGGAGCAAGCCAACAACGAGCAACTGCAAACCATCCTCGACTGGCGTGACAAAACCGATGCTGATACGGCCGAGGAAAAGGTACAGGCCATCACCGCCGTGTACGACCAGCTCAACATCCGCAAACAAACCGAACAGCAAATCGATTACTACTTCCAGCAGGCACTGTACCACTTAGAGGCCGTGCAGGTACCAATCGAGCGTAAAGCCACCATACATGGCTTAGCACTACAATTGATGGAGCGGGATAGCTAGAATTGCTGATTGTATTAGCCCTAACAGCATTACAGTATAACGCCGCTACAATTCAGTTACCTAAACTCTTAAAATCACAAACTCCTAAATTCTCAAACTCTATATAAATGAGCGTTACCGTCATCCTGATCATCATTACAGTAGGCATTTCGTGGTATGCCTGGAAAAATCACGAGCTCATGCAGAACTGGATCTTTCATCCTTATTCTGTTGCGCGTGACAATTCCTGGCATCGTTTCCTGACTTCGGGTTTCCTGCACGCCGACTATACCCACCTGTTCTTCAACATGTTCACACTGTTTTTCTTCGGAAATGCTGTTGAAATGACGTTTAGCGCTATTTTCGGGGATGTAACGGGTATCCTGATCTACATGCTGATCTACCTGGGCGGTATTATCGTGTCTGATATACCTACCTTTCTGAAACATCGCGATGATCCTTCTTACCGTGCCCTAGGTGCTTCCGGTGGCGTTGCTTCTGTTGTATTTTCGAGCATTCTCTTTTACCCGACGCAGGATATCTGCCTTTATGCTATTCTTTGTATACCTGGCTTCATCCTGGGCATTCTATACCTGATGTACTCTTACTTCCAAGGTAAGCGCATGGGTGATAACATCAACCACGATGCCCACTTTTATGGTGCAGTGTATGGTATGGTCATAAGCTTAGCTTTAGTACCGAAGGCAGGCCCTTTGTTTATTGAGCAAATCAGCAACTGGCGTTTGCCTTTTTTATAGGGGAAGTATAATTGCACTTTATTGGCCTGATTCTTCTTTCTTAAAATCAGGCTGATAGGTCGTGAATTCCGTATAAATGCAAAAGACAAGCATTTGTACGAATGAAATCGAAACTATATTATATATACCTTGGAGTAGTACTTATTCTAGCCTTTCTTCTGGTTAGTAAGCCAGCCGCTGCCCAGAATATCAGCCTGGAGCGGACCACTATAATGGAGTATGTCATCAACGAGCGGCCCTTGCTGGCCGAGCTACTGACCACTGCTGGTATGGCGCCTGCTCTCTCTGGTAGCTCCTCTTATACCTTATTGATGCCCCCAGAAGCACGTTTGCAAGAACTGAAAGGCCAATCTGTAGAGAAGATACGCTCCATGATGGCCGCGCACCTGGTCAAAGGAGCTCTAACAGGTGCAGACTTTAAAGAAGGGAGCTACCTGCAGACCTATGGAGGAGAAAAACTGTATGTGTGCCGCAAGAGGGAGAACACCCTGCTGAACGGTGTGAAGCTGCGCACGACAGACATTACCTTGCGAAATGGTATGGTGCACGAACTGGAAGGAATGTTACAACCTTAAAAACAGAAGATATCCTGTCCGAATTCTGAATTGCACCATTTTGCCCTTTATCAGCCTATTCATCCTTGAATAGGTATAATGCGTTTGGCAACCAATTGCGTATGCTATACGAGAACCTCCCATGGATAGTAAAACGCACCATAACGACGCAACCACCAGGCAGTATGTAGCACGGAATAAGTGCTACGAGATAGGCTATGACGGAGTCAGGAACAGAATTTACTACAGTATATTGGGCTTTTGGAAGAGCGCAGACAGCGTACCTGATTTCCTGAATGATTGGGACAAGGCATTGCAACTGGTCTCTTCAGGCTTTACTCTTCTCGTCGATATGCGTACCATGATCACCCACCCGCAGCCACTCAATAGTCTGCACGAAGAATCGCAGCGCAGAATGAAAGCAGTCGGAGTGAGCCGGATTGCCAATGTCATGCCTGTTGACAAAATAGCCAATCTGCAGGTAAGCGAAATAGCATCTCGCAGTCATTTACCACTCCATACCTTCGAAACCTGCGAAGCCGCAGAGCAGTGGCTAAACGAATCTATGGTATAACACCGTAGCTCCCCTCTATTTTCTTTTTGTTCAGCTATTTTTTTCCTATCCGCTTATCCCTATCTTTTGTAACCGTTTAGGTATAAATGTAGTTATAGCTACCAATTGCCCCGTTTCGGTCAGGGTAGTATAGCCTATACCTTCTACCTGGCAGCACATGCGGCCAGTCCTGTTCTTAACTTTTCTAGCATGACGTACGAGATTGGCGTAGTTCTGTCTGTGATAGCGGTAGCTGTAGTGCTTTTCGTCAGCGAGAAGCTCTCTATCGACACGACGGCCATTCTGGTTATGTCTCTTTTCATGGTGCTTGGCATACTCACCCCTGCCGAGGGCCTTGCTGGTTTCAGCAATCCTGCCACCATCACCGTTGCCTGCATGTTCGTTATCAGTACGGCCATCTTTAAATCGGGCGCACTAAGCAGCATAGGGGTGCTCCTCACGCGGGTAGGTCGTCGTAACTATCTGCTTTGTTTGCTGGCCGTCATGCTGGTGGCAGGTCTGCTTTCCGCATTTATCAACGACACCGCTGTAGTAGCCCTGTTGATGCCCGTAGTGATACAAGTAGCCCGTGACACACGCATCAGCCCGGCCAAATTGCTCATGCCGCTCTCTTTTGGAGCACTGCTGGGGGGCGTATGCACGCTTATCGGTACCTCCACTAACATCCTGGTGAGTGGTATAGCCGAGGCGCAGGGTGAGGCCCCTATCGGTATGTTTGAGCTCACTGCAGCTGGCGTCTGGTTCCTGATTATTGGGGTGCTGTACATGCTGCTGGCGGGTCGTTTTTTACTGCCTAGCCGCAAGTTGGCTGATGACCTGACCGATGATTTTAATATGGGTGACTATCTGACTGAGATTGTTATCCAGCCTGAGTCTCCGTCGGCAGGTATGCCACTCAGCAGCTCCAGCCTGGTGCAGAACCTGGACATAGACGTGCTGCAGATCACCCGCGACAAGTATTTGCTGAATGCCACACCCTACACCATGCTGCGTGTAGGCGATGTGCTGAAGGTGCGCTGCGACGTGGAGAAGCTCAAAAAGATGAAAGAGGAGAAGGGGATCAAGCTGAAATCAGAGCGGAAGCTAAAAGAAGAAGACCTGAACAATACCTCCACAAAGCTTTACGAAGCGATTGTGACGCCTAACTCCTACATGGTAGATAAGTCCTTGAAGCAGCTTGATTTCAGAGCACACAACCATGGCGCCACAGTGGTGGCAATACGACATCGTGACGAAATTCTGCACGAAAAGCTTACCCATACCCGTCTGTCGGCCGGTGACGTACTTTTGATTGCCGCCGACAAAGACCAGGCCCTGAACCTTCGCAACAATGAGGACATTCTGCTAATTTCTGAGACGGAGCGAAGCCAATACGATTACAGTAAGATCATACCGGTACTGCTGATAGGAGCTGGCGTTGTGTTTACAGCCGCTACCGGGCTGGCGCACATTGTGCTGAGCGCCTGGTGGGTGTGGTGCTGTTGGTGCTGACCAAGTGTATACGACTCGACGAACTCTACAAAGCCATTGAGTGGAAGGTGATCTTTATGTTGGCCGGAGTGCTCTCGATGGGTACTGCGCTGGAAAAGACAGGAGCCGCCGGTCTGCTTTCAGGTTTTCTGGTGGACTCTATCGGCAGTTATGGGCCGCATGCTTTGCTATCAGCTTTTTTCTTTATCACGTTCATGTCCACCAACTTCATGTCGAACAATGCTACGGCGGCCTTGCTGGCACCAATCGCTATAGTGGCGGCTAAGGAAATGGGCGTAAGCGTTCGGCCATTTTTAGTGGCGGTTACCTTCGCAGCCTCACTAAGCTTCATGACGCCTATGGGTTACCAGACCAATACCATGATTTACGGGCCGGGCAATTATAAATTTGTAGATTACCTTCGGGTAGGCACGCCCCTGAACATTCTTTTTTGGTTATTGGCTTCGCTTATCATCCCGTTCTTCTTTCCGTTTTAATACTGTTCCACGTGGGACAGAAGAGCAGGCTAATCGTATACATACTGTTTATACCATACCTTCGTAACTATGGGAGAAGACCTGTTCCTGATTTTTCTGGCGATTCTGAGTCTGGCCTGTGTGATACTGGTGTGGCACTTCATGGCGGAAGAAGAATAATCTAACACTTTGCCCATCCTTACGCTCTATATGGCCTCACGCGTTTTATTCCTGGTTATTCTCCTGTTGTCGGTGGGTGCATACGCCATGGCCCAGCCTAGTCAGCGGCAGGTAACCCAGCAGCAGTTGATCTGGTACTCTTATAATAACACACTCTTATTAAATTCCAAATGGTCATTTGGCACAGAATTGCATGAGCGACGGTTCTTCAATCCTGACAGGCATCATCAGTTTTTGGTACGCAACAGCATTCGCCGGAAAGTAGGGGAGGGCTGGGAAGCATCTGCAGGTTTTACGTATTTCCTCCAAAGTCCGAATGAGCCGGATGCCCTGGTGCGTCTTACCATCCCGGAACTCCGGCCACACCTTCAACTTAACTATAACCAACCCCTAAGCAACCTGACCATTGCGCACCGATACAGGGCAGAAAAGCGCTATTTCCGAAATGCCTCTGACGACAGACTGACAAATGGCTATAATAGCAATTACAGGTTTAGGTATAGGGTAGGGATAGAGTATAAGCTGACAGCGATTCGCGAACAGCCGCTCAAGCTGAAAGTGAACAATGAACTCCTTGTCAACGCAGGGAAGAGGATACTGTATAACAGATTCGATCAAAACCGTGTCTATGCTGGCCTAAACTATGCTATCCTGGATAACCTGGAGTTTGAGGCAGCTTATCAGCATTGGTACCAGCAGCGCAGATCCGGATATCAGTTCTACAGCAGGCACATCATCAATCTGGCCATCTATCACAGAATCGATCTGAGCAAAAACAGCGATAAAGAAGCGCAGTAGCTATACCTATTGCAGATTGGAAGTAGCTACTCACAAGGTCTTCCTATACCTTACAGATAACCCTTTGCTTGCAGTGTGAAGAGTTCTGCGTATTTACCATTCTGCGCCAAGAGTTCTTCATGCGAACCCAGCTCTTTCAGTTGCCCTTGCTCCAAAAACAAAATGCGGTCGGCCATGCGTACCGTCGAGAAACGGTGAGAGATGAGCACGGCGGTTTTGCCGGCAATCAGTTCGGAGAAGCGCAGGAACACCTCGTGTTCGGCACGGGCATCAAGGGCGGAGGTAGGCTCGTCGAGTATGAGCAGCTGTGCGTCGCGCATGTAGGCCCTGGCCAGCGCCACCTTTTGCCATTCTCCGCCCGATAGCTCTACGCCTTTGTTGAAGCGCTTGCCCAACACCTGTTCGTAGCCGTCAGGCAGTCGCTGAATGACAGGGTCGGCCAGGCTTTTCTGTGCGGAGCCCTGTATGCGGTCGCGGTCACTGATGTTGCTGATCTGGCCGATGGCAATGTTGTCAGAGGCGGTCATCTGAAAGCGCACATAATCCTGAAAGATGATGCCCACCTGGTGGCGCAGGTCGTTCAGGTCATACTCGCGCAAGTCTATACCATCGAGCAGGATGCGGCCCTCAGTGGGCTCGTAGAGCCGGGCCAACAGCTTGACCAGGGTGGTTTTGCCTGCTCCGTTCTCGCCCACCAGTGCCAGTTTTTCGCCAGCCCGCAG
>NZ_AKIS01000099.1:0-1542 GCF_000277005.1 Pontibacter sp. BAB1700
GGCGCCGCAGAAGGTGATGGCTATACCTGCAGCACCTGCCCTGCCGGTGCGGCCAATGCGGTGCACGTAGGTTTCAGGCTCAAAGGGCAGCTCGTAGTTGATGACGTGCGAGAGTTCCTCACATCGATGCCCCGAGCAGCCACGTCGGTTGCGACCAGTACTTTTGTTTCGTATTGTTTAAAGCTTTCCAGCACACGCTCCCGGTCGCGCTGGGCACGGTCTGCATGGATAGCTTCAGCGGCTACACCTGCGGCACTGAGTTCCTTGGCCAGTTTGTCGGCCCCCTCTTTGGTGCGCATAAACACCAGCGTGCGGTCTATCCCTGCATGCTGCAAGAGGTGCAGCAGCAAAGGTGTTTTGTTGGCTTTCCTTACATAGTACAACTCCTGCCGGATCGTAACTGCCGAGGAGGAAATTGGACTTACCTCTATGCTCACCGGCTCCGTCAATATTTTTTTGGCAAGCTTACTTACTTCAGGCGCCATGGTTGCGGAAAAGAACAGTGTCTGCCGCTGCTCAGGTATAGCCTGCAGCACACGTCGGATATCCTGCAGAAAGCCCATGTCCAGCATGCGATCGGCCTCGTCGAGCACCAATAGCCGTACCTGTTGCAAGTCAATGAAACCCTGCTCCAGCAGGTCGAGCAAACGACCGGGCGTGGCAACGAGGATATCTATACCTGCTTGCAGTGCCTCCGTCTGCACCTTGTAGGGCACGCCACCATATACCACCAGATGCTTCAGTCCTGTATACCTGCCATAAGCTGCAAAACTGTCGCCTACCTGACTGGCCAACTCGCGGGTAGCGTAAGCACCACCGCGCGTATAACCTGTGGCTCAGGTATAGTCTGCCCGTGCAGGAGCTGCAGAACAGGCAGGGCGAAGGCCGCCGTCTTGCCTGTGCCTGTCTGGGCCGTAGCCAATAGGTCGCGGCCCTGCAGCACTTCCGGCATAGCCTGTGTCTGTATAGGTGTTGGCTGGGTGTAGCCTTCCTCTTCCAGCGCCTGCAGGATGGGGTTGATCAGGTTTAGGTCTTTGAATGTCATAGCGGCAATAGTATTCTTGACGAAGGACTCAAAATTTTAGCGTGATGCCCTGCCGTATTCTAATAAAGGCTAAAGTCCCATGCACGGTAAGTTCGTTTTGTCCCGCCACTTATCTCCTGCAAAGGTATACTGAACGAGCACAAGCCGCTATACCTGTAAGCAACAAAAAACGGCGAAAATCGCTTCCCGCCGCTCTTAAATCATTATTTCAAAAGGTCTTTTGTCAAAAGCTACGCCATCACCTCGTTCAGGTTTGGCAGACGCAGCCGTCCGAATCGATGCAGGGTGTTCAGGTGCGAGCGAACAGCCTGCAAAAAGGTTTTGCTCTCGATATAAGTGAGGTTAAACTCGGATGCAGTTTGCTTCACGATTTCCGCGATGGCCGGGTAATGCACATGGCTGATACGCGGAAACAGATGGTGCTCGATCTGGAAATTCAGGCCGCCCACATAACCACGAATCCGGAATGTACCAAGCCCTACGGTAACCGTTCTGGA
>NZ_AKIS01000100.1:0-23334 GCF_000277005.1 Pontibacter sp. BAB1700
TATTTTGACATTAAAAATGAGCTCGACTTCATCGCCTACTTTTACTTCCTTTTTGGAAACATCGTAGCTCCAGGAAGCAGGCTTCAGCACCTGTGCCTGCACCATTTGTGCTGCAAAGGTCAACAGGACCACAAACAGCCAGTGAAGGCGAAGCGTCAGCCTCAAATTATTTCTCATAAGGGTATATCTAGTTAATTTATTAAGATCAAGGAAGCCCGAAAGCCTCACTGCAAAAGTAGAGATTTTGATCGAAAGCCCCATCTGTCTGGCTGCATCGATCCAACCTAATAGACAGATGACAACCTATTGCCCTCAAATGCCGGTCCTGATGCTATAAATAACAGAAACTAACAGCAGGTAGTTTCTAAACAGACTCTCAGACTGTTAGTTCACTTATAAACCAACGTTCCATTATCGTATGCACGCATACTAAGCCTCTGGTAGCCAATACTCTGACTCTCACCCGCTATTCCATGCCGTTCACGGATATAAAGAGCTTCTTTGGCCAGACAGGGAATTTTAAGAGCTACCAAAACGTATATTTTATACTGGATTATTTACAAAACCTACATTCAAAACTATGAATACAGACTTTCAGCCAAAGGAATTCACCACTATCAAAACTGTCTGCGGCAAAGAACTTGATTTTACTTTCAAGGCGATCAAACTTGTGCGCGACGAGAAACACAATTTTCATATTGTATACCGTACTTTTTCAGACGAATTTATTTACTCCTTCTGCAATCCCTTCCTCGATACTTCTTCAGAGCATGTTTATAGAATGATCTCCGAAGCAGAGGCTAAGGCTATCTTCATGCCCCTCCTTTCGCCGGAAAATGCCCGCGAGTTGTTCAGCACCGCCCAGGCACCCGTCATGCAGGTTCAATACTAACCACCTGAAGATGTATCAACAAGAAAAGGTGCCCTGTGGCACCTTTTCTTGTTTTAAGACAAGGCCCTGCAAGCCTGTGCCACGATGCCAGCTGCATGTATTCTTGCCAATAGCACATACATATATAGTAAAACCACGTATTTTAGCTTAATTTTACGCAGCCGGAAGCAAACCGCGCCGTAACACGCTATGATTCTAAACATCCTACTCACTATATTTCTGGTATTGCTTAACGGCTTTTTTGTGGCGGCGGAGTTTGCGATCGTGAAGGTGCGTGCTTCACAAATCGAACTTCGGGCGCAGGCTGGCAGTTCTATGGCCAGGCTGGCCCAGCACATGCTCACCCACCTCGATGCCTATCTGTCGGCTACACAGCTTGGCATTACCCTGGCATCGCTCGGGTTGGGTTGGATCGGCGAAAGCGTCGTTGCCCAGATCGTGATCAATGTGATGAATTTCTTTGGCTTCCAGGGCAGTGAGGCACTGGCCCACAAAATAGCCCTTCCGATCTCTTTCGCCATCATCACGGTCCTCCACATCGTATTCGGCGAGCTGGCGCCAAAGTCACTGGCTATTCAGCGATCTGAAGCCACTACACTGGCCATTACGCTACCACTCCGCTTCTTCTACTACCTGTTCAGGCCTTTTATCTGGTTACTCAACGGCTTTGCCAACCTGGTGCTGCGCTCTATGGGCATTCGTCCCGTGCATGGCTCCGAGGTACACTCCCCTGAAGAACTGCGCCTGCTTTTTGAACAAAGTGCGGAGGGCGGACTGCTTGTTGACTCCCAGCACGAGCTGCTCGAGAACGTGTTTGAGTTTAACGAGCGCATGGTGAAGCAGATCATGGTACCCCGCACACGCATGGTGGCCATTGATGTGAACATTCCCGAGCCGGAACTGATGGAGCTGATTTTTGAGGAAGGCTACTCACGCTTGCCAGTTTACGACGGCTCCATCGATAACATTGTGGGGGTGCTCTATGTCAAGGACATCCTGAGCCTGATGCGCCTGGGAGAGTCGATCATCATTGAAAAGCTGATGCGTCCGGCCTATTTCGTTCCGGAGACGAAGAAGATCCCACGCCTCCTGCAACAGTTCCAGCGCCGCCACATGCACATGGCCATCGTAACCGATGAGTTTGGCGGTGTGTCGGGCATCGTGACCATAGAAGACATCATCGAGGAGCTGGTAGGCGAAATTCAGGACGAATACGACGAGGAGGTGCCTATTGTGGAGCGCCTGAGCGACTTTGAGTACCGTGTCAATGGCGCCGCCCCTGTGTCAGACGCGAACGACTACCTGCCTTTTGCGCTGCCTGAAGGTGAGGACTATGAAACGGTAGGCGGCTTTGTGACCATGATCTACGGCCACATACCAGAGGATGCAAACGAGGTGGCGGAGTTCAATGAGTATGCGATCCGGGTACTGGAAAAGTCTGACCGCCGTGTGGAATGGGTACTCTTCACTATTAGAGACGACTTCCGATCCCAAATAGAACCGCAAACAGAGGAGCCAAATTATTAAAAACAAAGGCCATACCTGTGCGGTATGGCCTTTGTTTTTCTGCTACTATCATTCCGGATTAGTAAACCAGCCGCTGTACATCACATAGTTATTGGCCACTTTATCCAGGCCATCGATCTGCTCCTGACTCAGCTGTTTCACCTTTTTGGCAGGTATACCGGCGTATATAAATCCCGACTCGCATACTGTATTCTCCAGCACAATAGCACCCGCCGCTACGATGCAGTTCTTCTGCACGAGCGCATTGTCCATCACAATAGCTCCCATCCCGATCAGAACGTTATCTTCCACGGTACAGCCATGCACAATCGCATTATGGCCAATCGATACGTTGCTGCCGACGGTGGTTGCAGCTTTCTGGTAAGTGCAGTGGATCACGGCACCATCCTGAATATTGGTTTTATCACCAATCCGGATCGCATTTACATCGCCCCGGATCACGGCATTAAACCATACGGAACACTCGCGGCCCATCACTACATCGCCCACGATCGTAGCATTCTCAGCCACAAAGCAATCTTCGCCCATCTGTGGGCTTATACCTTTCACAGGAAGTATAACTGGCATATTTTGAGTTAGAGAGTTTAGGAGTTAGAAAGTTAAGGTTTAGCGATGTTTTCCTGTAACGTTGTAATAGCCATGCCAACTGTAGGGACAGGTCGTGACCTATTCAACCATCCACAAACAACAATCAACAATTTAACCATTCAACAATTTATCAATTCAAAAGCCGCTTCCAGGTCCCTTTGCTCAGATTATATTTGAGGGTGCTGGGGAGTGCTTTCCAAAAGTATTTGTTTATTTCTACGGCAAAGCTGGGTTGCATGTAGCAGTTGATGGTGCAGCCCTCGCAGGCCGGTAACCGTCCCTCTAACTGCTTTAGTTCCTCCACCTCCTGGCTCAGGTATAGCTCGCCCAGTTTGCCTTGAATCGGGAAACTTTTGGTGCCCAGGTGGTAGCAAGGCAATACCAGCTCATTTTCCGGAGAGATGACCAGTGTGGTGCTGGCCGCTTTGCACACCGGGTCTGCTACCCTGTTTCCTCCGTCGCGACGCAGCTGTACGAAACCCTCGTTCAGGTATACGCCTTTACGCTTTCCGAAGGCCGTCAGGTAATCCAGTTCTTCTTCCGTTAGCTGCTCCCCCACGGCCACATCGTTGTACTCAAAGGCCGGTTGATGATAAGCATGAGTTTGTTGGGCTGCGTAATGGTCCGGTATACCTCCTCCAGTTGGTCCAGATTGTGACGAAACACTGTAAACAAAATATCCGGACGCTCACCTAGCCACTTCGCCACCTGTATCGATTCCATCACGAAATCATAGCAGGCCACACCACGGCCAGTGTCGTGCACTTCCTTGTGAGCCGAGTCCAGCGAAAAGTGCAGCATGTCTATCTTGCCTTTCAGCCGTTCTGCCAGTTTGGGATAGAGCATACCGTTGGTGGTGAGCGTGGTGATGAAACCCATGTCGTGTGCCATACCCAACATCTGATCGATCTGACGGTGCAGCAAGGGCTCGCCACCCGTGAAGTCAATCACCTGTACCCCAAGCCGCTTCAGGTCATGCAGGTTTTGTGCCACGTCCTCCAGCGTTATGTAAGGCGAAGGCTTCTCCCAGATATCACAAAACGAGCACTTTGCGTTACAGCGGTACGTAACGTAATAGTTGCAAAGCACAGGTTTCGATCTCAGGCGCATCTGGTAGAGAGTTGTTCACTCAAAATTAAGGATTCTGCCGGAGTATCAGGTATAGAAGGAGGTTGGATGCTAAAATACCTGAGAATGGAAATGGTTAAATGGCTAAATCGTGCACAGGCATGCCTTTCTAACTCCTAATTTCTTAAACTCTTTAACTTTCTAAACTCTATGAAAAGACAAAACATTTCTTCTGGCGCTATGTGGGAAGATATCATTGGGTATAGCCGTGCTGTGCGTGTCGGCAATGTAGTGGAGGTGGCGGGCACTACGGCTACTGAGGGCGATCAGGTGATTGGTATAGGCGATGCTTACGAGCAGACCCGGTACATTCTACAGAAGATAGAGAAGGCGCTGCAAGAAGCCGGCGCTACGATGAAGCAGGTGGTGCGTACCCGTATCTATGTGACTGACATCAGCCAATGGGAGGCTGTCGGTCGTGCTCACGGTGAGTTCTTCAGCAACATCAAGCCAACCTCAACCATGGTAGAAGTGCGGGCACTGATCAAGGCGGAGCAGCTCGTGGAAATTGAGGCCACAGCGATTCTGAGCTCAGAAGGTTAACCCAATTAACCGAAGTGCTATACCTGGTGTAGTGACTGGACCACAGGAGGGCAGCCCACATTAACAGCCAGCAAAACAAAGGAATAGTACCATAATTTAATACTAAATACCCTATATTCACACGGTTACGTACTAAAAGGCTATTGATCATTCGTTATACCTGTGCCGATTTGGCTTCGGTATAAAATCTTGAAACTAATCTTATAGCTATGAAAAATTTAGTGCTAACTATATTTGCGCTGGTCGCCTGAGTACGGCGGCACAGGCACAGTTTTTAACCGGTGGTCTGAAGGCTGGCGTGGGCTCATCGAGTGTAAGTGTACACGATGTCACCAGTAACCCCGCTGA
Organism: Pontibacter sp. BAB1700; assembly: GCF_000277005.1. Lineage (NCBI taxonomy): Bacteria > Pseudomonadati > Bacteroidota > Cytophagia > Cytophagales > Hymenobacteraceae > Pontibacter > Pontibacter sp. BAB1700. The sequence continues at coordinate 5,027 of NZ_AKIS01000100.1, forward strand.
GTACGCCAACAAGGAATCTGTAACCAGTTACCATGCCGGTGCTTTTGCCCGCGTTAATATTCTGGGCTTTTTTATACAGCCTGAAGCTATTTTCACGCAAACCGGCGGACGACTGGAATCTAATCCCAATACCTCCATTACAAACCGTGTATCCGACATCAAATTTAACCGGCTCGATGTGCCCATTATGGCAGGTATAAGCATTGCCAACCTGGTTCGTATACAGGCAGGTCCGGTTGCCTCCAATCTATTGAGCGCGCGCCAGGAGGGACAGAGTATTAAGAGTTTTATGTCAGGCTCTGACTGGGGATATCAGGCAGGTATAGGCCTCGACATACAGCGCCTGACCGTAGATGTGCGTTACGAGCGCATCAACCGCAATTACTCAGATCCGTCTTTACAGAGTAACTATGACCTGGCTAATGAACAGATCTTGCTGAGTTTGGGACTGAAGCTGTTTTAAGGCATAGCCTTTAGTGCAGCAACCAAGCTACTTTAAAACAGAACAGCCGGTGCAGGTATATCCTGTACCGGCTGTTCTGCTTAGCAGCATACCTGTTAAGGCTGCGTTATGTACATCTCGGCACCCGGACCAATTGGCAGACCAATTATAATCCAGACAATCAGCAGCACTACCCAGCCGATAAAGAACACGATCGAGTAAGGAAGCATCGTCGAGATCACGGTGCCTATACCTGCGTTCTTGTCATAGCGCTGTATGAAGGCCACGATCAGAGCGAAGTACGACATCATTGGCGAGATAATGTTGGTTACGCTATCGCCGATGCGGTAGGCTACCTGCGTGAACTCCGGCGAATAACCCAGCAGCATAAACATCGGGATGAACACTGGTGCCATGATCGCCCACTTAGCCGAGGCCGAACCCATTACGAGGTTGATCACAGCGGCCACCAGAATGAACATGATCATCAGCGGAATCTCGCTCAGGCCCATGGTCTGCAGCACATCGGCTCCGTTAATGGCCAGAATCAGGCCCAAGTTAGTCCAGTTGAAGTAGGCCACGAACTGTGCCGCGAAGAACACGAGTACGATATAAGAGCCCAGTGTCTCCATTGACTTAGACATGCCACGCATCACATCGCTGTCGTTTTTGATGGTCTTGGCGCCTATACCATAGGCGATACCGCCAATTGCCGAAAGTAGGAAAATGAAGGCCACTATACCTGACATGAATGGCGAATTAAGTATCTCCCCCGTCTCCGGGTTGCGTAGATAACCATCCTCCGGCAGCAAACCGCCCAATACAAAGGCAATCGAAGCCAGGATAGCCAGGGAGGCGTAAAGAAGACCTCGCTTCTCCTGACTGTTCAGGCGGTCGATGCTCTGGGGCTTTTCGTCGCCATTGTACTCGCCCAGCCTCGGAATTACAATTTTTTCAGTCACCCAGGTACCCAAACCAGCTACCAGGAAGGTAGAAACAAACATGAAGTAATAGTTGGCCGCCGGATTCACGGTATAATCGGCATCAATGATACGTGCCGCCTCCGTAGACAGACCAGCCAACAGCGGGTCGATAGTACCCAGCAACAGGTTGGCACTGTAGCCACCCGACACACCCGCAAAAGCAGCCGCCAGACCAGCCAGCGGATTACGGCCGGCCGCCAGGAAGATCACCGCCGCCAGTGGCACCAGCAGCACGTAACCCACTTCAGAAGCCGTATTGGAGATAACACCCGCAAACACGATCACGAAGGTGAGCAGACGCTTGGGTGATGAAAGCACTACCAGACGCAGCACCGCACCGATCAGACCCGTGCCCTCAGCTATACCTATACCCAGCAAGGAAACAAGCACCGTACCCAGCGGAGCGAAGTCGGTGAAGTTGGTCACCATGCGGGTCAGGATCATGTGCAGGCCTTCAGTAGAGAGCAGGTTAACCGGTGTTATGATCTTGCCTGTGCCCGGGTGCGTTACCGCCAGGTCAAACAAACTGGCTACCCACGACAGGATGATCACGAGCAGCGCAAAGCCTGCAAAGAGCGTGGCCGGGTGTGGCAGGGCGTTGCCGATGCGCTCCACTATGGATAGGAACTTGTCAATCCCTGACTTTTTTTTCTTGATTTGCGTCATAAAAAAGGTTGGTTTAAGGTTCCCGCCCACTCAGCGCCTGTTCAGGTACAGGTGCCGGGCAGTCAAGGCCATAGCAAACGGGGTTCCGAAATTGCCCAAAATTTTGCAGCCTCGCAAATTTTAACAAAAAGCCATACCTTCGTTTATCATCAAAAATTGCTTTACCTATGATCACACCACTACAGCCCGGCGACAAAATCGCCATCATCGCCACCGCCCGTCTTATCAGCCACGAAGAAATTGCCGCCGCCATCGACATACTCAGAGGCTGGGGGCTGGAAGTAGAAGTTGGCCCTACAGTAGGAGCGCAGTATGGTGTGTTTGCCGGCGATGATGCCCTGCGTCTGCAGGACCTGCAGCAGGCCCTCGACCGCCCTGATATCAAGGCAATCATTTGTGCCCGCGGTGGCTACGGCACCACCCGCATTCTTGATCAGGTAGACTTCAGTCATTTTCAGAATCACCCGAAGTGGGTCGTAGGTTTCAGCGACATCACCTCCCTCCTCTGCCACATCCACAGTTTAGGTATAGAAAGCGTGCACGGGATTATGCCCCTGCTCTTCCCGAAAGGCACTGAAGAAGCACTGGAGAGTCTGCGTCGCGTTCTCTTCGGAGAAAACCTAAGTTACAGCTCCGCTCCCCATACCTTTAACCGCACAGGTATAGCCGAAGGGCAACTGATAGGTGGTAACCTGGCGCTCCTGCATAACGTCTCCGGCACGAGCTCCGACTTCACGACCAAAGGCAAGATTCTTTTTCTGGAAGATGTGGACGAGTACCTCTACAGCATCGACCGCATGATGGTTCACCTCGACCGTGCGGGCAAGCTAAAAGACCTGGCAGGCCTTATAGTGGGCCACTTCAGTGACATGAAAGACAATGCTATACCTTTCGGGAAAGACGCCTACGAGATAATCGCCGAACACACTGGCAAGTATGACTACCCCGTTTGCTACGGCTTCCCAACCGGTCACGAGCCGGATAATCTGGCGCTGGTTTGCGGGAGAAGAGCGAAGCTGGAAGTTGAGGAGAATGGGGCGAGCTTGGAGTATGTTTATTCTGTCTAACGGCAAAGTCCGGCCAATCACACTTTATGTATAGGATAATCTTACTTTTTTTAGCTCTCTTTAGCTTAGGCTGCAGCACAGGCAGAATTGCGACAACCGCTAATACGAAACCTAATGAAACGATCGTATTTGGAAAACTTACACTGGATAGTAGCCGGCCGTTGGCTAGCGAAAAAATAGTGCTGCACTTTAATGAACGGCTTTGGGGAAAGCACACCGTCTGGCTGGACGAAAGCGGCTATTTTTACATGAAACTCCCGTTAGGCAATCATTTTCTTTCGCTGCTTGAATACCGAGATAATATTGGGTTCTATAAAAATTTACCTCCCAACTATATCTCAGTCAATCTCACTGAGCCTGAAAAGGTCTATTACATTGGCGACATTTACTTGACCTGGACACCTGTTGAATTGGCTGATATGCGCCAGAACAAAGGGGTAGTTGGCGCAATAGCAGAAGCAGAAAAGAGGGGTGAATATGTACCCGCTTCGGTTGAATCGTCACAGCAAACAGTTAATTTCTTTAAGCAGAAGTTTATTGGCAACCAAAAGGAGATCGTGACTGAACTCGTAACAATAGAATAGCTCCGCTTAAAGCAAGGTCAGAGTAAACTATACTGAGAAATAGGCAGCATGTACCTCGATTGTAGCGTTCATTACGCTGCCTTATCAATTCCCTTGGCTCTTACCTGGCTGTAATAGTTACAAATCCCGTTCAGCACGCATTTTTCACACTTTGGATAGGACCAGGTACATACCTTCTGCCCGTGCCAGAACAGGTGCTTGTGGAAGTTGAATAGCTCAGTGGCATCTTTGGGGAGCATTTCCAGCAACACATCATGGGCTTTATTAGCTGTAATCTTGGCACCGATAAGGCCCACCCGCTGGCTCACCCGAAACACGTGCGTATCGACGGGCAGTACTGGTTTCTTAAAGTTGAATAGCAGCAGCAAGGTAGCCGTTTTTGGTCCTACACCGGGTAGCCTAGTTAGCCAGGCCATGGCTTCGTCTATGGGCAGGTCGGCCAAAAAGTCAATGTTTATCTCCCCTCTGTCCTCTTTGATCATGCGTAACGTCTGCTGTATCTGCGGGGCTTTCTGCAAAGGGTAGCGGGTGGTGCTCACTGCGTCGGCGAGTTCATCCTCCGGGGCGTTCAATACGCCTTCCCAGTCTCCGAAGCGCTCCAGCATGGTATAGTAGGCCTGCTGCTCATCGGCGTGGTTAGTGCGGTGCGAGAGCATGGTCGAGATTAATTCATGCATATGGCTACGGCGTGGGTCAAGCACCAGACGCTTATACTCCTGGTTCAGCAGTTCGTGCGTTATCACTATTTTTTCTTCAGCAGGTAGTTCGTATCCTTCCATTTCTTGCCAGGTTTAGCCCGGTAATAATTAACGGTTTTATACAAATGGCGTTACTGCCGTTAATAGGGTTATTATCACCAAAGTACATGTTAGAACATTTATTCAGAAAAATTGTAATATATCAGAACAAATTGTTCCAATTACCGCTATACCTGTAGTCTCAGCTCAAAACGGCATTAGCTTTCATTTTATGCAAATTAAATTCTTAGGAACAGGGGGTGCCTTTGACATCGATTATCTGAACTCTGCCGCTTTGGTGACAGTGCGGGGAAAGTGTGTGTTGATTGACTGTGGCTTTACAACATACCAGACGCTGGTGCACAAAAACCTGCTGCACCGAGTAGACTATATCCTGCTCACACATCTGCACAACGACCACTGCGGCAGTCTGGCCAATCTGCTGCTGCACAAGCATGTAGTAGACAAAGCTCCAAAGCCAACCATCCTGTACCCAACAGACCAGTTCAAGGCGCAGGTATACGAGTTCCTGAAAATACAGGTGAAGAACCCTGACAAGTACGCTGAGTTCGTTCCGCTTGACCGTTTCGAAGGTATAAAGGCCGTTGATACCTATGGTCTGCACTCAGAGGGACTCCAATCATTTGCCTACATTTTTGAAGAGGAAGAAAACCGTATCGTATACTCAGGCGATCTTGGCAAACCCGATGTGCTTTTTGACAAACTGAGTCGCATGCCTTCGCTGCCTACCTGCGTGTATCACGACATTACCTTCAACCCCGAAAACACGGGCCATACCTTTTACAAAAAGCTGCTCCCCTACATGAACGGCGTAGAGATGTTCGGCTACCACTGTGACCCAACCCAGAACCCGGGGGACAACCCAATCAGGCTGGTATTTTACCAAAAAGACCTTTTGGCTTAAAGCATTTCAAAAAGCTTGTATCCAATTAGGCAAAACATGTGTATCAATTTTAGGTTAATGCTGCAATACTGCACAAAACCAGTTAGCACATGACGTTCATAATGACTTTTCGCTCTAAGCATAAGCTAACTTTCATGCGCAGGCCACTGCACATGGCCTACATGGGTACTTTCATAGCTTTCCTGGCATATACAGGCTTTACCACACCTGACCTGCTCAACTGGCTCCTCGAAAACTCCCTTACACTCTCTGTTGTCATCTTACTGGCTGCCTTTTACAATATTTTCCGCTTCACCGATACCAGCTATACCTTGGTTTTCCTGTTCATGATGCTGCATGTGTACGGCAGCTATTACCAGTATGCCGACAACCCCTTTGGTGAGTGGATGAAAGAGCAATTTAATTTCCAGCGCAACCACTACGACCGCATTGTGCACTTCGGTTTTGGTTTACTGCTCACATATCCCATTTATGAAATTGCAAGACGTGGTTTTAGCCTGAGTGTGTTCCTGAGCAGTGTACTCACGCTATCGCTCGTTCTGTCGCTGAGTGCTGTTTATGAAATCGTGGAGTGGATCGTGGCTGACCTCGTGTACGATGGGGACGAGCAAGGCATGGCTTACCTGGGAATGCAGGGCGATATCTGGGATGCACAAAAGGACATGGTACTCGCCTTTCTGGGAGCCAGTATTGCCATCGGGGTTGCCATTGTGCTCCGCAAGCGCACAGCTCCGTCAACTAACAGAGATTAATCAAACAAAAAAAAGCCGGCTATACCTGAGGTGGTATAGCCGGCTTTTCTATGGATTCTTAATTAATTACAGATCACCACGTTCTGCGGCTTTCTTCATTTTTTCGTTTGCAAAGATCGCGATCTCTACACGACGGTTTGCCTGACGACCGGATGCTGTAGAGTTGTCAGCTACCGGATGGTCAAATGCCCACCCCTGCGTTGTGATACGGTTGCGGGCAACACCCTGCTGGGTAGCATAGCCCGCAACGGACTCAGCACGTCGCTCTGACAGACGCTGGTTCAGCTCACGGCTACCGGTGTTGTCAGTGTGGCCTTCGATGATGATGTTCGTATCTTCATACTTCTTCAGCGTAGTTGCCAGTTTCTGGATGTCAGCCTGCGCATTTGGGCGAAGCTCAGCAGAATTCACATCGAAAAGGATACCTGAGTCGAAGGTGATTTTGATACCCTCACCTACTCGTTCTACTTTAGCGTTCTCCAGGTCACGACGCAGCTCTTCGGCCTGCTTATCCATACGGCGGCCAATCAGGCACCGGCCGTACCACCCACGGCAGCACCAATAATGGCGCCCGCCGCTGTGTTACCAGCTACTTTACCAATCACACCACCTACTACAGCACCACCACCAGCACCAATAGCACCGCCTTTGGCCGTACGACTGGCATTACAAGATGTAAATAAGAAACCGATTACGGCTAGAGCCAGGAAATAAATTCTGATATGTTTCATGTTCTTGTTTTTTAATTTTCAATTATAGTTGTCAGATTAAGCCCTTAATACTCTAAATGTGTTAAAATGTTGTATCTGGATATAGCAGTTGAACAGAACCTATAACACAAGTAATTGCTAACCAGCATGTTGCCAAAACCCCTACACCAGCTTCATTAGACAAACTATATACGTAAACCAACGGGAGAATATTCAAAAGTCGCCTATAGGCGGCGCTGGCAGCTTGTTTTGAGGTTTTTTAGTTAAAACATGTTGCATAAAAAAAGCGCCTACCGGGTATACCCGGCAGGCGCTTTAGAACAAGTGCTATACCTGTAGCTTATTTTATCTCACCACTTTCGGCAGCTTTCTTCAGCTCCTCGCTTGCAATGATGATGATCTCTACACGACGGTTTTGCGCACGGCCTTCCGCAGTCGTGTTGTCAGCAATCGGCTGGTCAAAGGCGTAGCCTTTCGCCTGCATGCGAGATGCGTCTACTCCACGGGTACGGGCATAGTTGGCAACAGCCTGCGCACGACGCTCCGACAGTCCCTGGTTCAACTCACGGCTACCAGTGTTGTCGGTGTGGCCTTCGATGATGATGTTCGTGCCTTCGTATTTTTGAAGTGTGTTTACCAGGCCGTCAATGTCTTTCTTAGCATTGGCGCTCAGTTCAGCAGAGTTCACAGCGAACAGAATACCCGAGTCGAAGTTGATACGGATAGCCTCGCCCACACGCTCGATCTTCGCATTCTCCATGCTTTTCTCCAGTTCCTCGGCCTGCTTGTCCATACGGCGACCGATAACGGCGCCTGTGGCACCACCCACGGCAGCACCTATAATGGCACCCGCCGCTGTGTTGCCCATGCGGTTACCAATAATACCGCCTACTACAGCGCCTGAGCCCGCTCCGATGATACCACCTTTAGTGGTTTTATTCATACCTGTCTTCTCTTCCCCGGTAGTAGAAGTTTCGGTTTTGTTACCTGTTGTAGTTGAGGTGTCGCCTGTACCAGAAGTAGTCGGACGTGTAGTCTGGCAGGAAGTGAACAGCATGGTTACAGCCAGCATCGATGTCAACGATAGTTTTACTAGTTTCATAGTCTTGTAATAAATTTGAAAAATGGTTTTTGGTTGATAGTAGTATTAGTTATTCTTAGTATTTGTGCTTTCGCAATACTAATGCCAAACTTAGGCACAATATTGTGCTTTACCCAAACTATTACTTTCCTAAACTGAAAAAGTTTGTTTGCACCCGTTCAGCTTATATTTTGTCGTGTTTGAGTACCACCAAAAAAGCCTGTCAGCAATACTAACAGGCTTTTCTGCTCTATTATTTTAATCCAATCCGCTTATGCCGATTTGGCGGCTTTCTGCGTTTTGGCTGTTCCGTTTTTTTCTTCTGTAACAGGCATGATCATGCCCAGCAGATCTACCAAGCGCTGCTTCAGTTCCTTGCGGTCCACGATGAAGTCCAGAAAGCCATGCTCCAGCACGAACTCCGCACTCTGGAATCCTTTCGGGAGGTCTTTTCCAATCGTTTCTTTGATAACACGCGGACCGGCAAATCCGATCAACGCACCCGGCTCGGCAATGTTGAAGTCGCCCAGCATGGCATAAGATGCCGTTACACCACCTGTAGTAGGATCCGTAAGCATCGATATATATGGTAGTTTCTCCTCTGAAAGAAGCGCCAGTTTTGCAGAAGTCTTGGCCATCTGCATCAGCGAGAAGCCAGCCTCCATCATACGGGCACCTCCTGACTTGGAGATCATCATGAAAGGTGTGCGCGTCTTGCGGGCGTGATCGATGGCGCGGGCAATCTTCTCACCCACCACTGATCCCATAGAGCCACCGATGTAGGCAAAGTCCATACAGGCGATGGTGATGTCCTTGCCACCGGACTTACCATAGGCAGTGCGCACAGCATCTTTCAAACCTGTCTTGCGTTGGGTTTCTGCGGTACGCTGTGGGTATGGCTTGGAATCCACAAAGTTGAGCGGATCACCCGAGGTCATATCCTCGTCCATCTCCGTAAACTTGTTGTCGTCGAACAGGATGGCGAAATACTCCTTTGAACCAACACGGTCGTGGTAGTTGCACTTCACGCAGGTCTTCAGGTTTTTGCGGTGCTCGGTCATGCTAGTCACTGTCTTGCAATCCGGGCACTTAAACCACAAGCCGTCCGGAGTTTCCTTTTTCTCCTCTGTCGGTGTGATAATTCCTTTTTCTACTCGTTTAAACCAAGGCATCATAATCGTATCGGTCGTGCGTACCGCACATTAAATGGTTGTTCTGCCATACTCCTCTGTACCAGTTTCAGGCAGATTTGGGCACAAATATAGCCTGCTTCGGATTACTCACAAAGGAGCTACTCCAAAGCAGGCTGTAAAATTAGTTAATAATCAGCAGTTCTGCTACAGATTAAGCAAGTGTAATGTCATTGGCCAGGTATACGTCCTGAATCGCGTTCAGAAGTTCCACTCCCACTTTCATATCTTTCTGGAACGCCTTACGGCCTGATATTAAGCCCATACCGCCTGCACGCTTGTTGATAACAGCTGTGCGCACAGCATCTGCCAGGTCAGACTCTCCTTTTGACTCACCACCTGAGTTGATCAGACCGGCACGGCCCATGTAGCAGTTGGCTACCTGGTAGCGAGCCAGGTCAATTGGGTTGTCAGAAGAAAGCTCTGAGTACATCTTCTCGTGCGTCTTGCCAAAGCCGATCGCCTTAAAGCCACCGTTATTCTCAGGAAGCTTCTGCTTGATGATGTCCGCCTGGATGGTGACGCCCAGGTGGTTTGCCTGTGCTGTCAGGTCGGCGGCTACGTGGTAGTCTACACCATCTTTCTTGAAGGCGTTGTTGCGGGTATAGCACCACAGGATGGTGGCCATACCTAGCTGATGCGCTCTTTCAAAAGCTTCGGCCACCTCGATGATCTGACGGGAAGACTCTTCAGACCCGAAGTAGATGGTAGCACCAACCGCCGTAGCACCCAGGTTCCAGGCCTCGTCCACAGAGCCAAACATGATCTGGTCATACTTGTTCGGGTAGGTCATCAGCTCGTTGTGGTTGATCTTCACCACGAACGGAATCTTGTGCGCATACTTTCTTGACATCATGGCCAGGTTACCGAAGGTTGTCGCCACGGCGTTGCAGCCACCTTCAATGGCTAATTTGATGATGTTCTCAGGGTCGAAATAGATAGGGTTTGGGGCGAAAGAAGCACCTGCGGTGTGCTCGATGCCCTGGTCAACAGGCAGGATGGACAAATAACCCGTGCCAGCCAGACGGCCGTGGTTGAAAAGCTGCTGCAGGCTGCGCAATACCTGCGGGTTACGGTTTGACTGAGAGAACACACGGTCCACAAAGTCAGGGCCCGGTGCATGGATCAGGTCTTTGGAGATTGTTTTGCTTTCATACTGAAGCAGGTTTTCCGCTTCAGAACCTAGTAAGGAAACGATGTTATCGTACGACATTTTTTTAAATAGTTTTTAATAAAAGGGACGTATTGAATTGCAGGACAAATATATAATGCTTTTTGAATACTTCAGAAAATATCCTAACTACTCTTGTAAGTGGCGCATTGCTGCCTCCACATACCGTTTCCGACCTCAAAATGTTGCTCTAATTACAGCACTAAATTCACCTGTCTCATATCTCCAAACTACCCCTGCACCAACTACTCCAGGTATAGCCGAGTTCTTAAACCTAACCGAGGCCGCTACTCGTTATACAATACACTAGGTATAAGCATATTAAGCATCAAAAATATGAAACACAACCTTATCAGGAACGCTTGGCTGCCACTCCTGCTCTTGTTGGCAGGTATAGCGGCATGCTCATCTTCCACCCAGATCATGGGATCCTGGAAAAGTCCCGAAATTGAAGCACAGAATTACCAACGGGTAGTGGTGGCTGCCCTTACCGATAACGTCCTGGCCCGGCAGGAAGTGGAAAATGACCTGCAGGCGCAGTTGCAGATGAGAGGCATACAGGCAACCCGCAGTATTGATTTGTTCCCGCCATCTGCTACCGCTAAAACCGGACCGGATGTAAACCTGCTCATAGAGCGTATCAAGGAAAACGGCCATGATGCCATCCTGACCGCCGCACTGGTAGACGAGCAAACCGAAACACGCTATGTACCCGGCAATATGGGGTACCGACCGATGTCACGTTTTGTATGGTATGGCAGCTTCAGGGGTTACTACAATTTCTGGTATCCTACCCTTTACGACCCCGGCTACTACACCGAAGACAAGATATACTACCTCGAAACAAACCTATACGACGTCAACACGGACCGCCTGGTATGGTCAGCTCAATCTAAGTCGCACAGCCCCCGCAGCCTGCGCAAAGCCGCAAGCCAGTTTGCTGAGCTCACGGTGCAGAAAATGGCCGAGGACAATGTGTTACCAGCTGTTGTAAGGCAATAAAAAAGGCGCTCTTGGGAGCGCCTTTTCTGTTCGTAAGGTATACCCTTATTCGTTGTATAGCACGTGCAGCACAGTTTGCCCCACTGCCTTCAAAGTGTTTTTACTAATGATGTCCATCGTGTCTGTATGGCGGTGATGATAAGGTCCAAAATAGTCATCCTGATCTGCCATGTTGTACTCGATGATATCGATCATGCGGATGCCGGCCACGGTGTTCACGTAGTAATGGTCGTCGGTAATGGCCGGGGCATTTACATACTTAAAGTAGTCGGAGTAACCGAGGCGATTTCCGGCACGCCATACCTTGTCCACAATATTGCGGGCATACTGCATGGAGGTACCTTCGCGGGCAAACTTGGCGTTCTCAGCACCCACCATATCGAGCAGGATGCCGTAGTTCGCTTTGTAATTCGGCTTGTGTTTGTTCTTGCTCCAGTACTGTGACCCCAGACACCAGGTATCGCTTTGGTATGGGTAGTCGCTCTCGTCAGGCTGGCCGTAATCTTCTCCATCAAAGAAGATGATGTCCACACCTATACCTGGCTTCTGCTCCGCCACCTGTATGGCACGCGCAATTTCGAGCAGCACTCCTACACCGCTGGCACCATCATTGGCACCGTCGATGGGCTTGTTCTGATTTTCCTCGTCTTTGTCGGCAAAGGGTCGTGTGTCCCAGTGCGCAGCCAGTAGCACACGCTTGGTTGCATTGGGATTGATGGTGCCAATAATGTTACGCAGGTTGAGCATGGTACCGTCAAAAGCACGTGCCTGGAAGGCCTGCACCTGCACTTCGGCGCCATAGCTGCGCAGCGTCTCTATCAGCATTCCCCTGTTTTGTAATGCGCTGCCGTATTCGGCACACGCGGTCCGAAAGCCACCTGCTGATCTACAAAGTTATAAGCAGAATCCGCATTAAATTCTGGTGCCTGCACCACAGCCTCTTCTACCTCAGTGGTAGCTGTGCGTTCACCACTGCTTCCGTTATCAGAAGAGTCGCAGCTGTTAAGTCCCATGGCGCTCAGCATCAGGATGGCCAGTAGCTTCATATTATTCTTCATAAGCCCAGTCAATTCCGGTTTTCAGATCCTTGATCACGATGCCCTGCTTCTTCAGCTCGGCACGGATGGCATCTACTTTATCATAAGCCTTGTTCTCTTTTGCCTCCTTGTAAAAGCCGAGCACCAGTTCCAGCATATTTTCCATATCAGCGGTCGGCTCGTCTTTTAACCCAAGCACATCATTCACCAGTTCGGTATAGGTTGTGCGGATGGTATCAAAGGTGTCACGTGTCAGTGTTCCGATCTGTAGCTGCCCCAGGTATAGGCTGTTGATCTTCTTGAGCAGATTGAAGAGTGAGGCGATGGTGCGAGCCGTGTTCAGATCGTCATTCATGCCGCGGAAGCAGTCCTCCGTCAATTTCAACAAATCCTCATTCAGCTTTTCGTCCGGTGTGCCGGGCTGTTCCGGGTATACCAGTTTCTCGAGCACCCGCATGCCGTTCATCAGCTTCCTATAACCTTTCTGGGCGGCCTGCAGCGCCTCGTTGCTAAAGTCGAGGGTGCTGCGGTAGTGCGCCTGCAGGATAAAGAAACGGATGGTCATCGGGCTGTAGGCCTGTTCCAGCATTTTATGCTTGCCGCTAAAGAGCTCGCTCAAGTTGATGAAGTTGCCCAGCGACTTGCCCATCTTCTGCCCGTTCACCGTGATCATGTTGTTGTGCACCCAGTAGCGGGCGGCATCGCTGTGGCTGTGGCTGGCCTGGCTCTGGGCAATCTCGCACTCGTGGTGCGGGAACATCAGGTCGAGCCCACCGCCATGTATGTCAAAAGTCTCGCCGAGGTACTTGCGGCTCATGGCCGAGCACTCCAGGTGCCAGCCCGGGAATCCGTCGCTCCACGGCGAAGGCCAGCGCATGATGTGCTGTGGCGAGGCTTTTTTCCAAAGCGCGAAGTCAAGCGGTGAACGCTTTTCCCCCTGCCCTTCTGTGTCACGGGTATTGCTAAGCAGGTCTTCGATGATTCGTCCCGACAGCTTGCCGTAGTTGTTATTCTTGTGATAGGCCGGCACGTCAAAGTAGACCGAGCCGTTCACCTCGTAGGCCATGCCATTCTCGAGTATCTCCTGTATCATCTGGATCTGCTCAATGATGTGGCCGGAAGCACGCGGTTCTATGTCGGGCGACTTAGTATTAAGTGTCGCCATGTCCTGCTGGTACACATTGGTATAGTGCTGCACGACCTCCATCGGCTCGAGGTGCTCCAACTTGGCTCTTTTCTGGATCTTGTCCTCCCCTTCGTCGGCATCGTTTTCGAGATGGCCTACGTCGGTGATGTTGCGCACATAGCGCACTTTATACCCGAGGTACTTGAGGTAGCGGTACAGCACGTCGAAGGTAACGGCACTGCGGGCATGGCCCAGGTGCGGCTCGCCGTATACTGTCGGCCCGCAGACATACATTCCCACGAAGGGTGCGTGTAGCGGTTCGAACAGTTCTCTTTTGCGTGTGAGCGTGTTGTACAGGTTCAGTTTGTGTTGCATGGTATCGATATGCACAGCATGCGCAAGGGGCATGCTTTCTGTTTATACTTGATTATTCTGGTGAGCCTGGTGGCCAACCAAAGTTCAAAACTAAAAAATTATACCTTCAGTCCCTTACTCCTCTTTCGGCTTGATGACATAAGTCGCCGAGATGGGGAAGTGGTCGGAGAGTGGCATCTCGTAATGCGTTTTAAAGTCGTATGCCTCCAGCCCTTCACTGAAGAACTGATTATCAATACGCAGGAATGGCAAAGGTCCATTGTAAGTGGCGCCTACCCCGTTGCCCGCTTTCTCAAATGAATTATTCAATTCACCTACCAATTGACTGTAGGTATAGCTGAACGGAATGTCATTGAAATCGCCTGTCACAATGACCGGATAAGGTGATGTTTTTACGTGGTCGAGCAGCTGCTGTACCTGCATGGCCCTGGCCCTGAAGCCCATTCGCAAACGGCGGGCCAGGTTACGACTCTCTTTCCGGAAGCTTTCTTCGTCGCCAATTGCCGAATACGTATTTTCGATATCCTCCGCCTTAATACTCATTGATTGAAGATGTACGGCGTATACCCTGACAGTATCCCCTTTCACATTGATATCGACCCAGGCGGCCCGGTTGGCGCTCGCTCTCCGTGTATTTGTAAAATGTATTGTACCTCCTTCAATAATTGGATATCTCGAAAAGATAGCTATACCTAAATCCGCCTTGATGCGATCCGTTTCTACAGTGGACCCAAACACATATCGATTATACCTTTTACCTATGCGATTAAAGTTGTTATACTCTGTCGAGTTGACTCGGCTGTAAAATTCCTGCAGACAAAACACATCAGCCGGGTGCGTAGCTACCCAGTCTACCATTTCTTCCGAAACACGAGGCACCCCTTCTACAACTTTATCATAGGCGTTAAATACATGCACATTGAAGCTGAGCACCTCCAAAGTTTTGGCTCCTGTAGGTGGCTCTTTGTCCCAGGTGATAGATATCAGCCGGCCATAGTGATTCCAGCCAAGGCCGATGACGGCCATCGGCAGAAACACATACCATGAGCGCTTCAACAGCCAGTAGATAAAGAACAGAAAATTAAGCACCAGTGCGCCCGGAAGTGAAAAGGCAACAAAGCCGACAGGCCAGAATTCGTAGGGTGGCACACGCATACTCAGCACCCCCAGCAGTAGCCAAAGCACCACCAGGATGTTCAGGATCAGCCAGATTCTCCGGCGTATTTGTTTGAATGTACCTGCCACGGTGGCAAACTTACAAATTATGCTTGTAGGAATATCAAGCCTCGGTTCAGAATATATTCAGTGCGGTGGCAATAATGATTTTAATCTGCAGAACTTTTCCAGCAGTTGTGCTTGTTACAGAACCGAAGCCTCTCCGGCAGCTGGCATTGGCCACAAAAATGCCGCCCGAAATCTCCAGAAACCATATAATTACAGCGCACTTAAACACATATTGTTGTTTATATAATGTTTTTATAGTAAATTTGTGACATTATTTCCAAGGAGATGAGGGGACGCGAGGTCCCCTTCTTTATTTTCTTTAAATAAATATGGCAATAACGGCACAAAGTATTCGCGCTATGGCGGAAGCCAGCCTTCCGGAAAATGATCTGTTCATCGTGGATGTGGCAGTGTCTGATTCGGCAGTGCGCCCCAAGATAACCGTGTTGGCTGACGGCGAGCAGGGCATCACCATTGACCAGTGCGCTACCATCAGCCGCCGCGTCAATTCAAAGATCGCGGAGACGTATGGCGAGGAAGTATCCTATGTGCTGGAGGTTAGTTCGCCGGGAGTGGATTTTCCGCTCACGCAGCCGCAACAGTTTAAGAGAAATATCGGCCGTAACCTGAAGCTAAAAATGCAGGACGGCACCGAGAGAACTGGCAAGCTGGAAGAAGTAACCGAGACAGGTATAAACCTGACAGAAGAAATCAAACAAAAAGGCAAAAAGGCAACGTATGAGCCTGTGCAAATACCTTTCGGGGAGATTGTAAAAGCAAATGTTGTAATATCTTTTAAATGATAAAATAATGAACAGTTCAGTCCTGATCGAGTCGTTCGCTGAATTTGCGAAATTCAAGAACATAGACCGCCCGACGATGATGCGCATCCTGGAGGATGTATTCCGCACTATGATCCGCAAAAAGTGGGGTACCGACGAGAACTTTGACATCATCCTGAACGTGGAGAAGGGTGACCTGGAGATCTGGCGCAACCGCGAAATCGTGGACGACAACTCGGAGGACATCTGGGACCATGACAAGATCAGCCTTACAGAGGCCCGCAAAATAGAGCCTGACTTTGAAGTAGGCGAAGAGGTATCAGAAGAAATACAGCTCGAGGACTTCGGTCGCCGCGCCGTGTTGACTGCCCGCCAGACCCTGATCCAGCGTATCAAAGACATGGAGAAAGAACTCCTGTTCCAGAAGTACAAGG
This sequence comes from Pontibacter sp. BAB1700, assembly GCF_000277005.1. Taxonomy (NCBI): domain Bacteria; kingdom Pseudomonadati; phylum Bacteroidota; class Cytophagia; order Cytophagales; family Hymenobacteraceae; genus Pontibacter; species Pontibacter sp. BAB1700. Next base: position 21,315 of record NZ_AKIS01000100.1, read on the forward strand.
ACCTTGTTGGCGAGATCATCTCAGGTGAGGTATACCAGGTATGGAACCGCGAAGTACTGTTGCTTGATCAGGAAGAGAACGAACTGCTGATCCCGAAAGGTGAGCAGATCCCGAAAGACCGCTACCGCAAAGGCGACGTAGTGCGTGCTGTGGTACAGCGTGTTGAGATCGTGAATGGAAATCCGAAGATCATTCTTTCCCGTACATCTCCAGCATTCCTGGAGCGTTTGTTCGAGAACGAAGTTCCGGAAATATACGATGGCCTGATCGCGATCAAAAAAATCGTGCGTGAGCCCGGCGAGCGTGCTAAAGTAGCCGTAGAATCGTTTGACGACCGTATTGACCCGGTAGGTGCCTGTGTGGGCATGAAAGGTTCTCGTATCCACAGCATCGTGCGCGAGCTGGAGAACGAGAACATTGACGTGATCAACTACACCGACAACCTGGAGCTATACATCCAGCGTGCCCTTAGCCCGGCTAAGATCACCAGTATGAAAATAGACAACGAGAACGGTAGAGTATCGGTGTTCCTGAAGCCAGACCAGGTGTCGCTTGCGATCGGTAAAGGCGGCCAGAACATCAAGCTCGCTAGCAAACTGGTTGACATGGAGATCGACGTGTTCAGAGAGTCTGAGGTATACGAAGAAGACATCAGCCTGGAAGAATTTACAGACGAAATCGAGGACTGGGTGATCGCAGAACTGCGCCGCATTGGTCTGGATACAGCCAAGAGCGTACTGGCAGTTTCGAAAGAAGACCTGCTTCGCAGAACAGAACTGGAAGAAGAGACGATCGAAAGCGTACTTTCTATCCTGCGCGAAGAGTTGGAAGAAGAAGACAATCAATAGTTGTGAGTTGAGCTTCGTTCCTGTAATTTTGAAAGAAATTCGGAACGAAGCTCAGTTCTATACCTTGCAAGGCAACTATAGCATATTAACAGAATAAATTAAAGACAGCATATCAGAACATGGCAGAAGACAAAATCAGGAGGCTCAAACAGGTTGCAACTACTTTAAACATTGGTACAGCTACCATTGTGGATTACCTCTCTGCTAAAGGCTTTGACGTGGAAAACAAACCCACTACCAAAATCACGGCAGAGCAGTTCAGTATGCTGGCTAAGGAGTTCGCTTCTTCAATGCAAGACAAGATTGAAGCGGAAGAACTCAACATCGGCAAGAAACCACAGAGCAACCAAGTAGTGGAATCGGAGCCGCACCACGAGCCCAAGAAAACAACAGAGCCTGAGCAGGAAATCCTGATCAAGAGCGTGCACCAGCCGAAAGCTGAAACACCTGAGGCCAAGCCTAAAACAGAAGAGCCAAAAGCGCCTGCACAGCCAGCCGCGGCACCAGTTGAGGCAAAGCTGCCAGGTATAAAAGTGCTCGGCAAAATAGATCTGGACGCAAAAGGCCGCCCTATACCAAAGGCAGCACCTAAAGCTGAAGAGCCGAAAGCACCTGCAGCAGAGCAGCCAAAAGCTCCGGAGGCGAAAGCGCCAGAGCAACCTGCCGCTCCAGCCCCTGCACCTACTCCTGCGCCAGTTGAGCAACCAGCTGCTGAGCAGAAGCCTGCAGCAGCTGAACAAGCTCCTGCGACGCCAAAAGCAGAAGCTCCGAAACCGGAAACTCCTAAAACTGAAGAAAAGCCACAGCAGCCGGCAACGCCTCCTGCCCCTGCTGCGGAACAAAAGACAATAGAAACAGAAAAAGCTCCTGCGCAAGCAGCGGCACCACAGGCTCCGGATCAACCGGCTGCAACGCCTGTCGAAAAAGGAACAGAACCAATAGAAACAATTACAGCAAAAGCCGACCAGCTGAAAGGCCTTACGGTACTGGGCAAGATTGAATTGCCAGACAGCACACGTAGAAAAGGTACTAAGCCGGTAGCGTCTTCCGATGACAGGAAGGCCGGTAAAAAGAAAAAGCGCAAGCGCATTATTGTGGCCGGCACTGAACAAGGCGGCGGCACACAAGGACAACAACAAGGCACTACTGCTAATCCGCAGTCACGCCCGATC
>NZ_AKIS01000101.1:0-25706 GCF_000277005.1 Pontibacter sp. BAB1700
CCGTTGTTAGAACTACCAGCTCCTTTTTTGTGTGCCATTTTGTTTAACTATTTACTCAGGGCGATGAAACACCTGAAAAATTCAACGTTTAATTTCTTCTTACTGCTTATCCAATGCTCTCGATCAGGACCTTCGTGAAGTGCTGGCGGTGACCATTCTTCTTGCGGTATCCTTTTCTTCTCTTCTTTTTGAAAACGATTACTTTATCGCCTTTCACGTTGCCAAGGATCTTTCCAACCACTTTAACACCGCTAACGAAAGGAGCACCTAAAGTAACAGTGCCGTTATCATCAGTAAGAAGAACATTGGTGAACTCCACGGCGTCACCATCATTGCCGGAAAGCTTGTTAGCGTAGATGAACCTTCCGGCCTCTACTTTGGTCTGTTGACCTGCGATTTCTACAATTGCGTACATCAGCTTCAATGTATGATTTAAAAATTTTAAGTCTGCAAAATTAGCAGTCTAAAAATTAATATGCAAATCATTGTTCCTTAATTCCTTCTGTTTTTCCAGGCCTTATGCACAACTATGTGGATAACGATGTTGAAATCCACATTCCGTAATTTTACACCCCTTAAAAACTCCCATAACACACTAGTCTATAAACCCTTACGAGCAACCCCTCCGTTCCACGTTTTCCACAAACTGCAAAACTCTCCATTACTGAACATCATATTTAGGCTGAACGCACGCCTGATTTTGGATTTTACACCCTCAGGAATACACCCACTGTCTCTTAATCCGGCCATCGCTTGCACTTTGCAGCACTATGCAACGATTTAATATTGAATTATATATATTTTGTCAGACATATATATTAACAAACGCATGTTGATAAGCCTGTTGATTTCAAGTCAATTTTCAGACAATCAAACACTTAACAAAGTGTGCATAAATTGAACAACTTTAGCCCTTCAATTCAAGTTCTTATCACTATATTTGAAGACCTGTTACCTGTTTATCAGGCGGCAGAGAGACGACTTAATAAACAGGTCTGACATCATCAAAGAGCTTTACATTAGCCCAACATGCTGTCATTCTGAATTTTAGATATCATTTAATGTTTACGCGTATGGAGCCAATACTACAAGAAAACCCGAATCGCTTTGTTTTATTCCCAATACAGCACGACGAGGTGTGGCAGATGTATAAGAAGGCAGAAGCCAGCTTCTGGACTGCCGAGGAGATCGACCTGTCGCAGGACCAGAAAGACTGGGAAAACCTGAACGACGGCGAACGCCACTTCATCAGCCACGTACTGGCATTCTTCGCCGCCTCTGACGGCATCGTAAACGAGAACCTCGCCATCAACTTCATGCAGGAGGTACAGTTACCGGAAGCCCGCTGCTTCTATGGCTTCCAGATCATGATGGAGAACATCCACTCCGAGACTTACTCACTCCTTATAGATACTTATATAAAGAAGCAGTCCGAGAAAGACTACCTCTTTAATGCGCTCGAGACTGTGCCTTGCGTGAAGAAAAAAGGTGAGTGGGCGCTTAAGTGGATCAACAGCGAGAAATTCGTGGAAAGACTGATCGCTTTTGCGGCTGTGGAGGGCATCTTCTTCTCCGGCTCTTTCTGCTCTATCTTCTGGCTCAAGAAGCGTGGCCTGATGCCAGGCCTGACTTTCTCAAACGAACTGATCAGCCGCGACGAAGGCCTGCACTGCGATTTCGCCTGCCTGCTTTACTCTATGCTGAACAATAAACTGCCGGAGAGCCGTGTGCACGAGATCATCCGCGATGCGGTTGAAATTGAGCAGGAGTTTGTGACAGATGCGCTGCCAGTGGACCTTATCGGCATGAACGCCAAACTGATGAGCCAGTACATCGAGTTTGTGGCTGACCGCCTGCTCGTCTCACTTGGTTGCAGCAAAATTTATAACGCCACCAATCCATTCGACTTCATGGAAATGATCTCTCTGCAGGGCAAGACCAACTTCTTTGAGAAGCGCGTGGGTGAGTACCAGAAAGCTGGCGTGATGGGCGACAAAGACAAAAACGTTTTTTCGCTCGACGAAGATTTTTAGCAAACAAAATTTGTCGTAAGTTTAGGAGATAAAGGGCGCCGGGCTTTTGTCCGGCCGCTTCCTGAATTACCTTATATCATCCGGATGCAGGTATAGCCAACCGCGCCAGCACTCGCAACACCGGACCTTATACCTGGCAATGATCGCCAGACGGAGCATCCGCCTCCGAATTTGTGAAAGCAATTGGCTTTAGCTGTTAAACTATAGTATTTCAACGGATTACGTCTATATACACGTATTTCCTTATGAAAATATTAGCATGTATCAAACCGCTGCATTGGTAGCGGCTCTCTTATACCTATACCTTATAATTAACCCGGGCTTTTGACTCCCGCTAAATGTATACGCTATGTTAGTAGTTAAACGAGACGGCAGACGCGAATCCGTCAAATTCGACAAAATTACCGCACGCATCGAGAAGCTGTGCTATGGTCTGAACATGGACTATGTGTCGCCGATTGAGGTGGCCAAAAAAGTAATTGACGGCATTTACGACGGCGTAAGCACCATAGAGTTGGACAACCTGGCGGCAGAAACAGCTGCTTCGCTCACGACCAAGCACCCGGACTACGCGGTGCTGGCGGCACGTGTGGCGATCTCCAGCCTGCACAAGGTGACGAGCAAGTCGTTCTCCAACACCATGAAGCGCCTCTATACCTACGAGGACCCGAAAACGGGTGAGAACGCGTCACTGCTGGCCAAGGATGTGTACGAGATTATCCGCAAGCACGCCGCTACGCTGGACTCGACCATCATCTACGACCGGGATTACAACTACGATTATTTTGGATACAAAACGCTGGAGCGCTCATACCTGCTTCGCCTGGATGGCAAGATCGTGGAGCGCCCACAGCATATGTTGATGCGTGTGGCCGTGGGTATCCATAAGGAGGACATCGAATCTGCCATCGAGACTTATAATCTCATGTCTGAGAAGTGGTTTACGCACGCCACACCAACATTATTCAATGCCGGCACGCCAAAGCCGCAGCTATCTTCGTGCTTCCTGCTCACCATGCAGGACGATAGCATACCTGGCATCTACGACACCCTGAAGCAATGCGCCCAGATCTCGCAGAGCGCCGGAGGTATTGGCCTGAGCATCCACAATGTGCGTGCGACAGGCTCTTACATCAAGGGCACGAACGGCACCTCTAACGGTATCATCCCGATGCTTAAGGTGTTCAACGACACGGCCCGCTACGTGGACCAGGGTGGTGGCAAGCGCAAAGGTGCTTTCGCGATTTACCTGGAGCCATGGCATGCCGACATCTTCGAGTTCCTGGACCTGAAGAAGAACCACGGCAAGGAAGAAAACCGTGCCCGTGACCTGTTCTACGCCCTCTGGACGCCAGACTTGTTCATGAAGCGTGTGGAGCAAAACGGCGACTGGAGCCTGTTCTGCCCGAACGAAGCACCTGGACTGGGTGATAGCTGGGGCCAGGACTTTGAGCGTCTGTACGAGAAGTACGAGCGTGAAGGCCGTGCCCGCAAAACAGTGAAGGCACAAGACCTGTGGTTTGCCGTGCTGGAGTCTCAGATTGAGACAGGTACGCCTTACATGCTTTATAAGGATGCTGCCAACAGCAAGAGCAATCAGCAAAACCTGGGTACGATCAAGAGCTCCAATCTCTGCACTGAGATCATGGAGTACACCAGCCAGGACGAGGTAGCGGTATGTAACCTGGCATCGCTTGCATTGCCACGCTATATCAAAGAAGAAGGCGGTCATAAGACGTTCGACCATCAGAAATTGTTCGACGTGACGTACCATGTGACGAAGAACCTGAACAAGGTGATCGATATCAACTACTACCCGGTGCCTGAGGCCCGCAACTCCAACATGCGCCACCGTCCGATCGGATTGGGCGTGCAAGGCTTAGCGGACACTTTCATTGCGCTGCGTATGCCGTTTGAGAGTGACGAAGCCCGTGGCCTGAACAAGGACATCTTTGAGACCATTTACTTTGCTGCCATGACGGCTTCTAAGGACCTGGCAAAGAAAGACGGTGCTTACGAAACGTTCAAAGGATCACCTCTGTCAGAGGGCAAATTCCAGTTCGATATGTGGGGTGTAACACCAGACAGCGGTCGTTGGGATTGGGAAGAGCTGCGTCAGGAAGTAGTGAAGCACGGTGTGCGGAACTCCCTGCTGGTAGCGCCAATGCCTACTGCCTCAACAGCACAGATCCTGGGCAACAACGAGTCGTTTGAGCCTTATACCTCTAACATCTATGTGCGCCGCGTGCTTTCAGGTGAGTTCATGGTTGTGAACAAGCACCTGCTGAAAGACCTGATCAGCCTGGGTCTGTGGAATGACAGGATGAAGAATGCCATCATCGCAGCTAACGGCTCGGTGCAGGACATCCCGAGCATCCCACAAAACATCAAAGACCTATATAAGACAGTATGGGAGATCAGTCAGCGTACGGTAATTGATATGAGTGCCGACCGTGGTGCCTACATCTGCCAGAGCCAGTCGCTGAACCTGCACGTGATGAACGTGAACTTCGGCAAGCTGACCTCGATGCACTTCCACGCCTGGAAGAAAGGCCTGAAGACAGGTATGTACTACCTGCGCACAAAAGCTGCTGTAGATGCCATCAAGTTCACGGTAGAGAAACAAGCCGCCGAAACACTGGAGCCAGTCTACAACAGCCAGGACCAGAATCGCAGCGACATGAGCTGCTCCCTGGATAACCCAGACGCTTGCGAAGCTTGCGGATCGTAAATAACTGAAGAAGGAGGGCTTATTGTCCTCCTTCTTTTTTAATATTCAACTTTTACCAAAGGAATGCTAAGGATGGAGCAAAAAAAGCCCACTAAGTTGCAGCTTAGTGGGTTCTAGTTGAGAAGGTCTCTGCTAGTAATGTCTCACCTAATTCATTTCAAACATGAAGAAGGAGTCATTAAAAGACCATCCTGATTATGTTGAAGTGTTTACACGTTTCATTACCATAAAAGGTAAGAGAGTCTACAAGAAGGACGGTGGCGTGTTTCACTTCTACGCTAAGCGTAGATAACTTCAGCATCTTAAGAAAGGGGCTGCTCTGGTAGGGCAGCCTTTTCTTTTGCTTAAAGTACGTAAAGCTGCTTCAAAAAAGACAGCAATCCTTTCGATAAATTTATCCACAATAGCTTTAGAGCTTCTAAAGGCTAATAGTAAACTCGAATACCCCAACATAAAATAATCTGCTTCAGTACAAGCTTTTATACCTGAAAAGCTGGATAGGCTATACCTTACCATACTGAAGACATACCTGTGAGCAAACAATCTGATCAAAACAACCAAAACCAACGCTACTTAAGCCGTCGCGGTTTCCTAAGCAAGTCTGTGCTGTTAGGGGCAGCAGCCGGTGTGGCAGGCTATACCGGCGCCTTTGCCGATGCAATATCAGCACCCCTGCAGAAGCAAGATCAAAGCCTTCCGCCCCAAGGCCACTACCTCATCAAGAATGCCTATGTCCTCACCATGGACGCGAAACTGGGAGATCTTCCCCAAGGCGATGTGCTGGTGCAGAACGGCGAGATAAAACAGGTAGGGCAGCAGCTAAGCGCAAACGGCGCAGAAGTGATACAGGGAGAAGGCATGATCGTGATGCCGGGTCTGGTGGAAACACACTGGCACCTCTGGACCTCCCTGCTGCGCAGTATGGCCGGTAACCGGGAGGGCAGGGGATATTTTGACATCACTCGCACAGTGGGTCAGCACTACACCCCGGAGAGCATATATGCCGCTACACGTTTGGCGATCGCGGAGGCCATTCATTCAGGTATAACTACTTTGCACGATTGGAGCCACAATGCCCGCGGCCCAGCCTTTGCGGAGGCAAGCCTGCAAGCCCTGCGCGAAGCAGGTATACGGGGACGCTACTCACTGGGTGTACCGGCTGGGAAAGGCGGCGTAGTCGACCTGCAGTTGTTAGAAAGGTTGAAACAGGATTGGCCCAGGCTTGCCAGCGATATCTTACACCTTGGCTTAGCCTGGCCAGGTATAAATGACAGAAAGGAACAAGGTATAAGAGAGCTAAAGCTTGCTCAGCAGCTAGGTATACCTGTGTCTGTGCATGCCAGTAAAGCAGGCGTGATCAGCGGACTTATGCAGGAGGACTTACTCGTCAAAGGGATGCAGCTCATCCACTGCAAAGACGCCACCCTAAGCGAAATACAAGGTATAGCAAAGGCCGGTGCGGTCGCCAGTTTGTCGCCCTTCTCGGAGTTACGCATTGGGTACGGCATACCTCCCGTAAAAAGAGCTGCTGGATGCTGGCGTTACTATCGGCATCTCAGCGGACACTACTACGCTTACAGGAAATGCTGACTTGTTTGCGGTACTCAAGATACTTCTGAATCTGGCCAATGCGCTTAACAGAAGTGAGTTTGCTCTCAGTGCTAAACGCACGTTGGAGATCGGCACAATCGAAGGAGCTCGTTCTCTTGGGCTTTCAGATCATATAGGCTCCCTTACCCCGGGTAAGCGTGCAGACCTGATCATGCTCTCCACCAATGCCTTGAATATGGGCTATGTTACGGAACCGCATCAGCTGATCGTAGAGGCTGCGCAGCCAGCTAATGTGCACACCGTCATGGTTGATGGGAGAATCCTGAAAAGGAACTATACCCTTACTCACTTGAACAAGGATAAAATTTTGGCAGAAGCCAAGGATGAGTTCGAAAAGATAATGAAGAAGAGCGGCTGGTAAGAATACCTTATCTTAAATGAATCAGTTGGTGTTGTGGGGCAATAGATTTGGGGGTCTCCAGCAACCACTGCATCGCCTCATGCTCGTTTTCAAAGTCTTTGAGTTCTAAAGGCTGATCGAACGTATATCCTCTGTTAATCATCGTATCTACCGCCTCCCGGTTATGCTCAAATTTGGAAGGTATACGGGCAAGTCGCTTCAAAGAGCTTTTAGCCATTTGTGGTACATGCACCTCCAGGCTCCATTTCAGGTCTGCAGGCGAAATAACACCCATCAGCCGATCATCAGCCAACCACCTTGTCAAAGAAAAACGGTTGATCATGTCATGGCAAAGCAGATAAGCCTCCCTAAGCTCGGCACCTTGTAAATGACCGCGCCATTCGGCTTTGCCTAGCTTTTGATCTTTGTCATACGAAAGCTTAACAAAGCTATTTTGAAAGTAGAGTTGCATCAAGAGAATTTCCTCTCATGTAAAATTGTAAATAAGTTTTTGGAGTAGCTTAAGGATAAAGACGGTTGTGTGGCAAGGCCTGGTTAAAACTAAGCCTGGGCTTGCACAGGCAGTGGTTCCTGTAGCCAAACCATTGCAGCTTCCACTCTTTCAAAATCCCTAAATGCCATGTCTCCCAAATTATCAGCCCGTTTGATGATCTGCTCGACAGCCATCCTATTGAATAAATCCTCTGAAACGACTGATGCATTACGACGCAGTGTTCCGGCAGCAAGCCTGGGCATGACATACTCGACAAACCAGTCCTGATCAGCCTGCCGGATAGCCCTTAACTTGCGGTTATCACCAAGCCAACGCAGAAGCTTATGCTCCTCCATCAAATCAAGACAAATTTCCACTACCTTCCTAAACTCCGAACTACTCAAAAACCCATTCCAGACAGCCATACCAAGCTGCTTGTCCAAATCATAAGAGATGGTTACGACGTCGTTCTGAAAGTAGGTAATCATCATAAGGCTATCCCTGCAACTACTTTGGGGTGCAAATATACTTTGTAACCGTATACGAGCAATACTTAAAATTGCACTTTTACATTACAAAAAAATTTAAGGAGCCCATTGATTCCGTCATCATAAATATAGCCAGCTTTGCTCAAAAATTAATGGCACAACTACTAATTTATTTAAATAAAAACGCTGGATTCCTGTCCTACAACAGAAACCCAGCGCTTTATCAGTGTATCTATCAGCAACTATTGACGTTGCATATTCTGTCCGTTGTCAGTGCGCGTCGCCACCATTATAGCCACGCGACGGTTTTTCTGCCTCCCTTCAGGAGTCTCGTTTGTAGCAATCGGCCTTTCCTGACCAACAGCCTCAATTGACATGCGGGAGACATTGATATCTGTGTTATTTTGCAGCCAGTCTTTTACAGCATTCGCACGGTCTTCGGCGAGCTGCTTGTTATAGGATGCGCTTGCAGTAGAGTCGGTATGGCCGACTATGCGGATAGGACCGCGTGTACTCATATCGTTGATTGACTCGGCAATACTGCGCAGCTTATCCTCTGCTCCATCACGGAGTGTGGCTTTGTCCAAGTCGAAGAGTACCTTATCTTCCATGGTATAGATAGTATAGCCTGGGTTGCTTCGCACTTCCACATCACGGTCTTGCACGCGTCGGTCAGTTACAACTGGAGCATTGTAGTCTACACTGGACCAGAAGCTTTCGTCTACGCTAATGATTTCGGCACCATCAGCCTCTACAACACCAGGTAAGTCTCCATACATGACAGCTGTGTCTGCCGAGGCAATCTCCTGCACGTCCTCTGCAGTATCTACTCTTTTATCTGTTTCACTGCAGGCAGCAAAAGAGGCTGCAGCTATTAAGCATGCAAATGTTATTACTTTTCTCATATCTCTCATTGTGTTTAGTCCTATTAAATCCTACGGCGTTAAACCTGATTCGTTTAATATGGAGACACAAGCCACTTGAGCTGCCGGATACTTCATACATAAAAGAAGGGCTAGCCTGTGTGGCTAGCCCCCTTCTTTTATGTATGTTGGTTACTGATTAACGCTTCATGAAACGGATTACTTCTTTCTGTGCACCTGTCGTCACTGTAACGAAGTATATGCCATTCTGCAGGTGCTGCACTGGCAACACCACTTGACGCTCCGAAGGATTCTGAATCGCCAGCAGTTGTTTTCCGGTCATATCAGCCACCGAGATCATCACTTGCTCGTCAGATGCTGCTACTCTTACTGTAACTTCATGCGAGGCCAGCGTTGGGTATACAGAAGAAGAGGCAACAGCGGCATTGTTAACAGCAACAACTTTAGAGTATTCAAATGCTCCGTCTAAGTCAACTTGCTTCAGGCGATAATAGTTGATTCCGGCAGCCGCTCTTGTATCAAGGTAGCTATAGTTTTGCACAAGGGACGTGGTGCCGACCTTACTTCCAACGAAGGCTATCTTTCTGAAATTTTTGCCGTTCGCTGATACTTCAACTTCAAAGCCTTTGTTGTCTAGCTCGGATGCCGTTTTCCAGCTAAGCTGTACACCATCCTTTGTTGACTGGGCCTTGAAAGAAACCAGTTCGACAGGAAGGGAAACAATTTCCTGAGAAGTTACAAAGAGGGTTGATTCATCATAGCACACAGAGCTGATCGGAGTGATTGTAACCTGAAAGTATGTATCTCCGGCAGGCATGGATGCAATAGCAAGTGAAGCTGGTGAGGCAGCAGGGGCATCAGTAGTCCCCAGATCAGTTACTACTCTTGTTACAGTATTCACCGATTGCCATTTTATGCTAACCGCATGTCCTCTGTCAAATAAGTCAGAGTTTACTTTGATCATACCAGGCTTACCCGCTTCATAACTCTGCTTAACGAATTCTGTGTTTGCAAACTCTTTTTGATTAATAGTTGCCGTTACTGGCACACGTGAACTTTCACAGCCATCTGCATTTACAGCACTCACATAAAAAGTGGTTGTATTGGTCAAACTGATAGTATAACTAGCTGCAGATGATAATGAAGTTCCTCCCGTTTGAGTGCCATACCATCTATATCCGCCTCCAACAGGGGCTCCGGTTGCGGTTAATGTTACAGAACCACTACCACAGCGGCTAACAGAAGCAGCGCCAGGACTGGCAATGGTGCCACAGGTTCTGGTAATTGATATTGCATCAATATAAAGGTATTCGTTATTAGCATTATTGCTTTCATTCTGAATACTGCTTACGTAGAAAGCAATATATTCTGTTCGTCTCCTATTGACAGTAAATGTTACTGTATAATTTGTAAAGGCCGTATTCGCACTAGCTTTGATGACGTCCACTGGAGAGATATTTGGAATATTTGTTCCGTTTTCACTACCAGCTGTACCAGCATCAGCGCCTCTCAAAAACTTTATCTGTGCATCTTGCTCTGTGGCTCTAGCTCTTAGAGTAATGGTATAAACTGTACCTGGATTAAAAGTAATAGGAGTATTGACAGTAATATGACCCGAATACCCTCTTACATCTTTCCCACCATTATTACCCCTAATGGCAAGAGTGTTGTTCGTAATTTGGGCTGGAGCACTTGTGCTAAAAGCTTTAGTGAACGCAAAGTTTAATCTATCCAGATCAGTTGGAGCAGTAAAACTGTTACGATATACATCAACCTGCGCTTGAGCAGATCCTACTAGTACAAAAAGGGCAAAAATTACTGTGTAAATGTGTTTCATGGCTTATCTCTTATACCGCTATATATGAAAGAAGCATGCCAGCCTGCCATAACACCATTTTATTTCACTAAAATGCAACACTTCATGGAAACCGAACCCGCCTAACTACACTACAAAAAGCTGTTAATCAAGAATTTGAAATAAACCCGGTAATACTAAAATTTGCACAAGTACAACTACATTATAGCGCTATACCAAGAATTAAATCAATATATTTCCCCTCTTGGGAAACATTGCACCAATATGGGAAGCCTTCCCATGCTTACACTCTCTTAATATTGTATCAAATTTCAGGGCTCATAATGCTATCCATTTTCCAGCTATTATCTGGACAACCTATATACTATCCATATAAAAGGTCATTCTGGCATAGTTTAAGCACTTTTAGCCTGGTTTAACGGCCAATTTGGCGGTGTTCTCCCTTGGCATTTGTTTTGCATCATTATTCATTGAAAAACTAGAGGAGAAAGAGATGAAGATTATAAAAGATAAAGAGTTTTTAAAATCAATTGCACACCAGATTGACTTACTGAACACAGTAGGCGGTGGTGTGAGCGAAACATATACTGAGGTTAAGAAGAAAAAGAAAAGCGCTGTCATTCATGTATGGGCAGCTGGCGTCAACCCGGAGTCATTCAGGATAGTGCTGCACCAAAATCAACTTACCATATTCTCTGTTTTGCAGAGCCAGGAAGACCCACAGATGGCGGTACCCATGTTTAACCGCATCTTTATGCTGCCACCGCAGGTAGATCAGGGCCGAATTGAGGCAATCTATAAGAATGGGGAGTTGCGGGTGAAGCTGCCCTATCATGACGCAGCGTTGCATCCGCGCCAAATTGATATCCAGCAGTTGTAATAAACATTACCGGCGTGGATGTTCTTTGCGCCATCCCACTACGGCAGTAATGCCCCACACAGCATAAAAGGGAGTAAAGACTGAGGCCAGGTATGGATCTATGGCTATTGAGACGGTCAACTGGGCTATAAACGTGAGAACAGCTCCCCAAAAGGCAATTCTGTAATACTTATTCCATTTACTCATAATAATAATAAGGTGTTAATAAAAATACCCGGCTTCAGGGCCGGGTATTCATTAATCTGAACGCTTCCGCGCGCGATATCTTTTTTTCCAGTATCAGCGGTGGATCGTCTTCTTTCGATATTACTAACGTATAGTTGTTGTTGTTATCCTGATAATAGATGAGCGTCGTCAGATCTTCATAGCCTATGCTAAAGATCTTTCGTGTCTTATCACCATAGTTAAAATAGTGATTGTCTAATTTAACATTCTTTAATAACCTCATATCCCTACATTCATCTGGTATTTTAACGGGTTGTGCCGCTAAAATTGTTTCACATTATTGCTGATGTGCAACCATATTCTTTTTATCTTACCATAAATTGCACTAATCAGACACACATGCACAATACTTGTAGCAACTAAATCTATATATGTGTCTGATAATAAAAAGCAAACAACATGCCAAGCCTGATATATATTTCACTAACAATATAACCTATGCGTGCTCAGTGCATCAAATTGAGTATACGAGCAATTCTAAAAATAAACCTGTGTAGCAAGGATATTAGCATCCAGTCACTATATTTAAGGTATGCCAGGTGGCTTATACCCGCAATAGCATAGTTCACTTTATAACACCCTAAGGGCGCTACTATCAGAGCTGTTTTTCTTACAAAATGATCCTGCAACATGGCTGAGCAAAAAAGCAACAGGCTTTATGGTTTGTTTTTCTTTATTGTGTTCGAGGTATTGGTCTTTTATTTGCTGAGCAATCTGGTGTCGGGTATGGGTATAGATAACCAGTATCAGGCAGAGAACACCATCGTGCCCAATTGGGTAAAAGCGGTTACTTTTATACTCTTGTATATATTATGCGTACTGATAGCCGTTGTATTCGTGAGCAATGTTGTGCCCAGCAAGCACAGGGGCCAGCTGATGAGCTGGGTATACCTGGCACTGGCAGGCATGCTCGTCATGCTCGCGCTTATCTTCTAAGTCTAAGCCTATTTTAAGTTTTAGCTGAAATCACCCACACATGAACAAGACAATATTTGCACTTTTTGTCTGCCTGCTGTTTAGCTTTGGTTTGCAAGCGCAGGAGTACTCTCAGGAAAATTACCAGCCACAACGCCAGAAAGGTCGCCATTTTCTGCAGCTCCGCAACGGCCAGGTGGTGTATGGCAACAGGGTCCAGTACAAGTCTCCTCTCTTCAAGCAGGATTTCTTCCTGGTTGACGACACGCTGAAGTATGCCCCGGAGCTGGTAGATGTATACCAGAATAACGACGGATACTTTGCCAGAGTAGCTGCCGGCAATCGCTTTGATGCCTTCGCCAAGCGCATCATGGAAGGGCCGCGTATCTCTAAGTTCTTCACGACTACAATTGATTACGCAGCCATGGGGTATCACCCATATGGGTACGGTATGCCTCGGACTAGTCGCCGCCGCATTTATTTCTTCTCCAAAGACAATGGACCGCTGATGACTTTCAACCAGCAAAATCTGGAGCAAGCGCTTGCCGACAACTCTTCCAGTATGCTGCTAATTCAGCGTCATAAGCGTGAAAAGACGATCTCGACTGTGATGGGCATAGCGGGCGCGGGTCTGCTTACCTATGGTTTGCTTTCTTCTTCCCAAAGTTCTACCAATCCAAACTCTGTTAATGTATCGCCGGCTGTGTATGCCGGAGCCGGCCTCATAGCCGTACCACTGGTTATTCAGCTTTTCCGAAAAGACAAGCTGACACAAGCCGTTGATGTGTATAACTACCAGGTAAGACAGTAACACAGCACATGCCTGATCTGCTCCTGCTACATGGCGCCTTGGGGGCTGCCAGTACCCTGCAGCCCTTACAGCAACTGCTAAAGTCAGACTTTACAGTGCACACACTGAATTTTCAGGGGCATGGAGGTAATACCCTGCCTGATAAACCGTTTCGGATTGAGCAGTTTGCAGAGGATGTGCTCCGTTACCTTGACCAGCATCAGCTACAGCGTGTAGATATATTTGGGTATAGCATGGGCGGCTATGTAGCGCTGTACCTGGCGCTTCAACACCCCGATAGGGTAGGGAGCATCTTCACGTTAGCCACCAAATTTGCCTGGAGCCCGGATACGGCGGCCAAAGAAGTGAAGATGCTGCAACCTGATAAAGTGCAGGAGAAGGTCCCGGCTTTCGCCGCTATACTTGCCGCGCGTCACCAGCCTACGGACTGGCAGGAAGTTATGCGCTACACAGCGGATATGATGTTGCACTTAGGCAACGATCCACTGCTCACCGAGGAAACCCTTTCGCGCATACAGCTGCCTGTCCGCGTCAGTGTTGGCGACCGAGACAACATGGTCAGTCTGCAGGAAACGACCTGGGCATACCAGCAGCTGCCAAACGCCAGTCTGCAGGTGTTTCCTCACACACATCACCCGCTGGAGAGGGTCGACCTAAATCAGCTGCAGCACCAGATACGACAATTCTTTGGCAAACCCATCGTTTAAGGCTATATTAGGCATTAACAATACCTATTGCGAGTACTTATGCGATTAAAACACATCTCTGGCACCTTACTGATAGCAGCTTTATTGACAACCAGTGCCTGCACCACCTCTAAGCCCGCGCCAGGCCAGCGTGGCTATACCGAAGCAGGAAAAGCCTCTTACTACAGCAATAAGCTGCACGGCCGCAAGATGGCCAATGGTGAAGCTTATAACCGCAGAAAGCTGACAGCCGCGCACCGCACTCTTCCATTTGGCACTAAAGTGAAAGTCACCAATCTGCAGACAAACAAATCAGTAAAGGTGAGTATAACAGACCGGGGACCTTTTGTAAAAGGACGCGTGATTGATCTGAGCGAGGCCGCAGCCAAACGGCTTGACTACATCAGTGCAGGTATAGTGCCTGTAGAAGTGAAGGTTGTAAAGCCTGCTCCTGTACGCTAACACATGACTTGCTTACATTTACCACCTTTGAGATAGCCCTTACCCTGATCTTCCTAAAAACCTACAAATATTCCAACTAAACATTTGGAATACTGTATTTTAAATTATAATTTTGAGCATGCTTAAAAAGTGGAAATCCCTTTCAGTGACAACTGGTTTAGCAACATTACTGTTGCTGGGTGTAACTGCTACGCCTAATGCCGCTAACCTGAGCAATGGCAATTCCACCGCTGAAGCTACCACTGTTGTTGCGCCTAACGCCAACGGCCCGGTTGCTAATAACGCCACAGAACCTGCCGCTCCTAAAAAAGCAGAAATCGGTTCTGGATGCTGATGCACTCGATAGCCCTTTTTCTTTTTTCAAAGATCTTACTAGTTCAGATGAAGACGAATCGTCTGATGTAACTGTGAAGTCGAGCACGGTCATACTGGCTTTGAAGGCACTTGCTGCTACACTGCTCTCCACTATTATGTAATTTCCCTTTACTCGCTTTATGAAAGACGCAAGGCTGACTTAGATCAGCCTTTTTTGTTTTTGGCCAATTGCCTACCTGCTATACCTAAAGTTGCACATCACATCAGCATGGATCAGATAGAAGGGAAAGCTCAAACTTCCACGCCTATCTTATAACAAGTCGGTGAGAAGCGCCAGCCCTAACCCGAAAAGGGTTGCCAGCAGCTTGTTCCGGTTAAAGCGGTGATCAGGGCTTGTCTCAAAGAGAATAGTAGTGGAGATATGCAGGAAGTTGCCAGCTACCAAACCTGTAAGCGCAGTGAAGACTGCCTCACCTCCTATGTTGTCCTTTATAATGTAGTTGCTTACCAGTATACCTAGCGGAGAGCCTACGGCAAAGATAAGCAGCCACAAAAAGGCCTTACGGAAAGAGCCAATACGCGACATCAGCACCGACATCAGCGCAAAGGCCGCCGGCACGTGGTGTATAGCTATACCTAGCAGTACGGCGTAAAAGTTCTCGCCCGTGTGATGGTGCCCCACATGGCGTTCGCCCCCCTCCACCAGTATGCTTCCTTCCAGAAAAGAATGTATGAATAGTGAGCCTAGCAGCAGAAAGGGCATCGAACCTACATGCCCATGACTGTGATGATTGGTATGCATGTGCCCATGCTCCACCCCGTGCGAAAACAGCTCCAGCACCAATTGCAGAAAGAAGCCGGCCAGCACCCAATACCCTACGCGATGGGGATTAGGGTTACCCAGCAGCACATCAGGTAGCAGGTGAACGATTGTGATCGTGAACAGGTATGCGCCGCTAAAAGCCAGCGCCATCTTTAGCCAGCGACTGTTATCTGGCGGAAACACCTTGACGAGGAAGCTCGAGAGCACCACCGTGAAGAAGAGCACAAGTATAGCTATGATCATACCGCGTTATTTTTTTAGCACGAAAATGATTCGCTCGCTTTTTTCCGGATCAAATGGATGCAGCTTGTAGTCACCAAATACCTCACCCAAACGCAACTTGGCAATGCTGAAGTACTCCATGAAGTTCTCTTGCCGTAATGCGCGCACACGCTCCTCAAAGCAGTAGTTCCGTCCTTTATCCTCAAACCGGATGGTTTTTACTATGAAGTCGTGCTCCACCTTGCGACTGATATCAAATAGAATTCCCTGCACCTCCTTTTGCTCATGGGCGACCAAACGCTCAATGGTGCGGTCGGTGTTCATGAAGTCGATCACCAGTTTACCACCGTGCTTCAGGTTAGCCGCCGCCGCCTTTAAGGCTACCACGTTTTCTGTCTCACTCTCGAAATAGCCAAAGCTGGTGAACAGGTTCAGTACAAAATCGAAGGCCTCAGGCTTGTATATCTCCCGCATGTCATGCACATCAAAGTGCAGGCGCTCATTCTCATACTGCCGGGCATAGGCGATGCTTTTCTCAGACAGGTCTATACCGGTCACATCGTAGCCTAGCTGGTTGAGATAAAGTGAGTGGCGGCCTTTGCCACAGGCAAGGTCCAGTATTTTGTGCTGTGGTTTGGGGTGCAGGTAGGCCAGCAAGTTGTCCATGAACAGCCGGGCATCGCGGTCATCGCGGTTGCTGTAAAGGATGTGATAGTAAGGGGAGTCAAACCAAGTGCTGAACCACTCTTCCTGTTGGGCCATAGGAGCAATGAAAATGCAATAAGGGTGCAAATATACCTTTTATTTTCGGAACATGGGTATACGCAGCCAAGCAGGCCGGGTATAGCCATTGTCTAAGTTAAATCAAAGGCATAAAAAAACCTGCCGCCGCTGCTTATTGTCAGCGACGGCAGGCCTTAGCCTCTCTGCACAGAACTATCGCTTCGTAGCTCCGGCAGGAGAGTTCACTTCTTCTGTTTCACGGATGCTGTCGCCTGGCTGAATGGTGTTTCCGCCCAGATCTCTGTCAGGCATGATGTTTTCACCTCCGTGTGTATCAGTATGCACAGTATGATCCTCACCGCCCATGTCAGACACATTATAGGTGCTGCGAGTGCCAGGCTGTACATAGTCTACAGAGGCTTTACCGCTTGGTCTGTTATCTTTTGGCGTGTCGCATGAAATCATCGCCAGGCCACAAACTGCTGAAAATACTGCAAGTACGTTCTTATTCATCTCTATTTTTAGGTTATAAGTCTTTATTATAAAGCACTACTACACAATGCAGTAGCAAATCTATTCTTACGGTAGGTATACAGGCGTAGGTTCTGTAGCAACTAAGCGATCAACTCCTTGCGGCGCAGCATCGACTCCAGCAACTTGATGTCGTTCGGGTTATTGAAGATGCGGAAAGGCAGCATCACAAACACCGGCGCCTGGAATGTCTTAGCCAGCCAGCCTTTCCAGCCGCCTGGCAGCTGGGCCTCGGTTGGTGGCTTGAGCCACATTACGTACGACTCGCCTTTGCGCTCCACCGAGCCAATCATATCCCAGGTCAGGGTCATACCCTCGCGCTCGTTGCGCTTCAGGATGATCTGGCGGGAGTCGATCTCGTAGCTCAATTTCTCAAAAAGCGGATTGCCCTGCTCCATTTGCGTTACACCCATCACCTGAGCGGAACGAAGCAGCACAAAAATAAGGGTAACCAGAATAGCACCCGCTACCCACCACCATGAGAAGCTAAACACAGCCGGCAGCAGGAAAAGCACCAGCGGAATAAGCGCCATCCACCAATCTTTGCGCCATACCTTCGCAAGGGCTATACCTGTGAAAGTATTTTTCTCCAGTTGGTACTTTTTGGTGCGAATGGCATTCGGAGCAGCACTTGACTGCATCCGGTAACGTTGATTTTGTTGCATAAAAAAATAAAAAATAAGCGCCCGCTCCCCACGGAGCAGGTATAAATTCAATTAATAAGCCTTCAGGCTGAGGTCCATACTTTTGATAGAGTGCGTTAAAGCGCCTACCGATATAAAGTCGACACCGCACTTGGCCACCTCCGCAATAGTCGCTTCTGTGATACCGCCTGATGCTTCTGTTTCAAAGCGGCCGCTGATCAGGGCTACGGCTTGCTTCATCATCTCCGGCGTCATGTTGTCGAGCATGATACGGTGGATGCCGCCTGTCTCGAGTGCCTCTTTCACCTCGTCCAGGTTCCGGGTTTCTACTTCAATGCGCAGGTCCTTGCCTTTCGCCTTCAGGTAACGCTGCGTCGCTTCGATTGCTTCGCGTATACCGCCGGCATAGTCCACGTGGTTGTCTTTCAGGATGATCATATCGAACAGCCCGAAGCGGTGGTTCACGCCGCCACCGATCAGCACCGCCCATTTTTCCATGATGCGGAAGTTAGGTGTGGTTTTGCGGGTGTCCAGCAGCTTCGCCTTCGTGCCGGCTATCAGCGAATTCAGGTAATGGGTATAGTCGCGATGCCGCTCATGCGCTGCATGCAGTTCAACACCAGTCGCTCGGCCGTGAGGATGGACTGTGCCTTGCCTTTCACGGTCAGGGCTACGTCGCCAAACTTCACTTCGGCACCGTCCTGCAGCAGTACTTCTACCTGCAGCTCCGGGTCTACTTGCTTAAAGATGTAACCAGCCAGCTCCACGCCAGCCAGTATGCCGTCACCCTTTACCAGTAGTCTTGCCTGGTTCTGGGCATCGTTCGGAATAGAAGCCAGCGACGAGTGGTCGCCATCGCCTATATCCTCGGCCAGGGCCCTGGATATAAACTCGGCTATGCTTTGTTCTGTCAGGTATGATGCTTTCACGGTGCAAAAATAAAAAAAGGCCCGGTATATATCCCGAGCCTTGCTAAAAATCTCACTATTATCTGCTTAATCTTTTATGAAATCGACAGAATGGATCAGGAACTTGCCTCCTGCGTCCTTCACACGGATCAAAACGGTGTAAGAACCGTTGCGATGCGTATAGGTGCCGATCACATAGCGCTTGTCTTTCCGAACAGACTCACTCGGCGTCGGGAAGTTGTAAGCAAAGCCTGTAGGCGGGTTTTTGCTGAAAAAGTTCTTCATCACAAACTCCGCCTGCGTCTTGCTGTAGTCAGTGGCTTTCTCATCTGCAAACGACAAACTTACCTTGCTGTCGAAGTGCCTGGCCAAATCTTTAGCCGATCCTGCACGCATGGCAGCCTCCACTCCGTCAAACACATCCTTCTGGGCCATAGCCTGTCCGGATGCAAATAAGGAAGTGACAAAAGCTAAGAAAAGTACTACAGCAATATTTTTAAAGTTTTTCATAAGGTGTGTAAGTAATCTCGTCCTCGTATCAGCTAAAACTATGCCAACAAAAGTCGTAAGCAAGGTCCCAAATTTATTAGGAATAATCAATATTTACCGATGTAACGGGATTAATATATCTGCCGTTACAGACGCATATCCGGCGTAGCTTTTATTCACCAGGGTCTACAGCTGCCGCGCTGTTCTCTGCAGTCCTAAGCAGGACATGACTTCCGGCATCAGCTACAATTTAAGCATTTATGGTGAGGCTTCCCATTACCAACGCATAAATCAGCTACATAAGCCATAAGGCACCACAGATTATCTTATATTTGCACTATGGATAAAAAGGTAATGCTCATGATTCTGGATGGTTGGGGAATCGCCACCAATCCAGAGGTTTCAGCTATTCATAAGGCGCATACGCCCTTCTACGATCATATCATTCAGACCTACCAGCACACGACGCTGCAAGCTTCTGGTGAGGCGGTAGGGCTTCCGGAGGGGCAGATGGCAACTCAGAGGTAGGCCACATGAACCTGGGCGCTGGTCGTGTGGTGTACCAGGATCTGGTGCGTATCAACAAATCCATCGCAGAGCATAAACTGGCTGCCATGCCGGCACTTGCTGGCGCTTATACCTTTGCCAAGGAAAACAAGAAGGACGTACACCTGATCGGGCTGCTATCAGACGGTGGCGTGCACTCTCACATAAAGCACCTTAAGGCGCTCTGCACAACCGCCTTCGACTATGGCCTGGACAAGGTATACATCCATGCCTTTATGGATGGCCGCGACACAGATCCCAAAGGGGGCGTGAAGTATATCAACGACCTGGAACAGCACCTCGAAAACACGACCGGCACCATCGCCTCTGTGATCGGACGCTATTACGCCATGGACCGCGACAACCGCTGGGAGCGCGTGAAACTGGCTTACGACCTGCTGGTGCACGGCAAGGGTACACCTTCGCAAAACCTCATCAAATCGGTACTGGATTCTTACAATGCAGGCGTTACAGATGAGTTTATTCAGCCTATCGTAAAAGTAAATGACGAACAGCAGCCAATCGCCACCATCAAAGACGGCGATGTGGTGATCTGCTTTAACTTCCGCACCGACCGTGGTCGGGAGATCACGCAGGCACTTACACAGCAGGACTTCCCTGAGCAAAACATGCACAAGCTCAACCTGCAGTACATCACCATGACCAATTACGATGAGACTTTCGTGGGCGTGGATGCTATATTTGAAAAGGACAACCTGAACAATACCCTCGGCGAAGTGGTGGCCAAAGCTGGCCGCAAGCAGATTCGCATTGCCGAGACTGAAAAGTACCCGCACGTTACGTTCTTCTTCTCCGGTGGTCGCGAGCTACCATTTGATGGCGAAAAGCGTCTGCTGTGCCCATCGCCAAAGGTAGCCACCTATGACCTCCAGCCTGAGATGAGCGCCTATGAGATCCGTGATGCGATAGTGCCGGAGCTCCAGCAAAAAACAGCCGACTTTATTTGTCTCAACTTCGCCAACCCGGACATGGTGGGCCATACCGGTGTATTCGATGCCGCTGTGAAAGCCTGTGAAACAGTAGACCGTTGCGCCGAGGCGGTGATCAATGCGGCTCTGGAAAGCGACTACGACGTGATTGTGATAGCGGACCACGGTAATGCTGATTTCATGATCAACCCGGATGGCACACCGAACACGGCCCATACTACTAACCTGGTACCTTGCGTACTGGTGAGCAATGACTACAATGGTACCTTAAGGCCAGGGAAACTGGGCGATATCGCCCCGACTATACTGGACCTGATGGGTATAGCGCAGCCAGCAGAAATGACCGGCGAATCACTTCTTCAGAAAACGCAGTAAGTTGAGCAGCTATCGCATCATCGGACTATTTGCCCTGCTGTGTGGTGTTACGGCTTGCGAACGCCCTATTCCACCGCTTGCAGAGGGGAAAGAGCCTGCCTATGACCTGACAGGTTACCTGCAAGAGCAGACGGCCCGCCTGCAACAGGAACAGCCGCCCGTTCTGAAGTCGGTTATCACTAAAGGGCAGCCGACTGAAACCGCTCAGATGGAGGAGATGGACTGGGAAAAGGAATTAGCCATTTTTCAGGAGGTAGATCTGAGCCGACCTGCCTGCGCGATTTTTATAAAGAGGAGCGCCATACCTTGCCCAATGGCAGCACGGTAAGCATTTTCACAAAAGATGCCGAAGCAGCTGCCCCTGTAGAACGACTCCAGCTTACGGTGTCGCCGTTCCAGAAGCTGGAACGCCTTGAAGCGGTGGTGCTGGAAGAAAATCTGCTGTTTTACTCTAAAAGAAACATCAGCCTGACTGCAGAACCAGGATCTGGTAATTTGTCTGGTTATCGGGTAGAGGGTGTGCAGAAGCTTATTTTCGGAGATTCGCTTCGCTATCGTGTTGATGCCAACCTGTAAGCATACCTATACAAGTAGCTTCCTTTTGCCTGATTTCATATTTAAGGGTTAAATTGCGTATATTGCTCTACTAAGACGCTCAAGCTATGCACTTTATCTGCGCTTGTGCTCTTCGATGCCTGTTTGATCTGTGTGTATGCGTGTCTGTACCCTAGCCCTGTTTCTGACCTTTGCCTTTGTTCGTTTAGCTTTTGCGCAAACAACCGAACAAGGCCGTGGCTGCAGCACAGAGGCATACCTGGAGGTTTTAAAACGACAGGACCCTGGCTTTGAGGAGCGGAGTTTAAGAACGCAGCAGGCCGTACAGCAGCTCATGCGCCAACGACCCGCCGGACAGGCCATGCAGCAGGCTACCATTACCATACCGGTAGTGTTCCATGTAGTCTATAAAACCGGCAGCGAAAACATCAGCGATACACAGGTGCTTTCGCAACTTGCCGTCCTGAACGAGGACTTTCGCCGTCTCAATGCGGACACTACCAATACTCCCGATTACTTTCGATCTTTCGCCGCTGACACCCGCATCGAATTTTGCCTGGCCATGGTAGATCCGAATGGCAATCCGACATCAGGAATCACCCGCACCCTAACTAACAAAGAGAGCTTCAGCTATTTCTCGGATCAGATTAAGTCCACGGCAAACGGTGGCCTCGATGCCTGGGATACAAAACAGTATCTGAACATCTGGATAGGCAACCTGGGCACCAGCAGCATAGGATACGCTTCCTCACCCAGCGCCTTACCCGATCGCGATGGAGTGGTGCTGCACTATCGTACAGTGGGAGCAGCTCCATTTAACAACAGCCTGTGGGCTTATAACCGGGGACGCACCGCTACGCACGAAGTGGGTCACTGGCTGGGCCTGAAGCACATCTGGGGGAATGGCATGACCTGCAACGACACCGATGATATAGATGACACCCCCAATCAGCTCACGCAGACGGATGGCTGCCCGGACGGAATAGAGGTATCGTGCGACAACGGCCCTTATGGCAATATGTGGCAAAACTACATGGATTACTCCGATGATGCCTGCATGAGCCTTTTCACCAAAGGCCAAGCTGCTTACATGCAAGGTATACTGCAGTCAGCCCGCGGGTATATGTTTGAGTCCACGGCCTGCACCGGTGAGTTGCGCTCCCGCTTCAGCACCGCCCAGCCTCAGGATACTTTGCTGGCTCCCGGCGATCAGGTTCAGTTCCTAGGTTCTTTTGCCGGCTTTAAACCCACCCAGTGGCAGTGGGAGTTCGAGGGGGCACACCGGCCACTTCCACAGCCCAGAACCCCACCGTCAGGTATAACCGGCCGGGCAGGTACCGCGTCACCCTCACCACTTCCAATGAGAACTCGAGCCACACCCTCTCCAAAGAGGAGTATATCTACGTAACAGCAGAGAATGTGAAGGTATACCCGAACCCGGCAAGTGGCTATATCATACTAGAGCAGGCAGCCCGCCAGCAAATTCAGGTGGTCGAGCTAATGAACCGTCACGGGCAGGTGCTATTGCGCGAACAGGTAGAAGAGAGAGTGATCAGACTGGATGTGCAGCACCTGCCAGCCGGTATGTATCTCCTGCGCACGACCAGCACCAATGGCATCGCTGTTACGAAAGTGAGTATTGTGAAGTAACAGAGTCTATACCTTAGTAGCCTTCGCCCTGCAGGGTAACCACTACCGTGCGCTTAGAAGCATGGTTGCGATGCTCGCACAGGTATACGCCCTGCCAGGTTCCCATATTAAACTCCCCATCTGAGATCGGCACCGTAACAGAACTACCTAGCAAGGCAGCCTTCAGGTGCGCTGGCATATCGTCAGGGCCTTCCATGGTATGACGGTAATAGGGAGCATTTTCAGGCACCATGTGATTGAAGTGGCTTTCAAAATCCTGCCGCACGGTAGGGTCCGCATCTTCATTGATGCAAAGGCTGGCAGAGGTATGCTTGATGAAGATATGCGCCAGCCCAACTCTGTAGTTCTCCAGCTCAGGCAGTTGTGCTGTAAGCAGGTCGGTGATCAGGTGAAAACCTCGTTTTACGGCTGGCAAGCGTATCTCTTTCTGAAACCACATGTTTTTTAGAGTTAGCGAATGAGTGATGGAGTGAATGAGTGATTGGTTTTTATGGATGACTTTTTGAATGTCTCGAACTTCATCGTTCATACGTGAATGTAATCGCCAGGTAAATAAAAATACAAAAGACCTACACCTTTAATCCTTCACTGAACAACTCACCAAATCTAACAAACTCACTCACTAAATTAATCAATAACCCTCTCAAAGGCACCCATGTCGGGTTTGTCGGAGCTGCGATTTGCACCTTTGAGGTCCTTGCTTATACCTGGCAGAGGCAGCGCAGCGCTGCTGGCAGGGGAGAGGGTGTCAAGCCTGAAATCCTGCTTGCGTACGTCTTTGAACTTAGGATCAATGTTGAGCAGGTTCCCATTGATATTGAGTGTGTTTCTGTAAGCCTCCGTGCGCAGTATGTTGTGTGCTACCTCTGCGGATATGTCACCCTCCAGCAACACCTCGTTTGCGTAGCTGGAGCCGTCGCTGTAGACGATACTGTTGACCAGCTTTAACTGAGTGGGTTGATTGCGGATATCGGTTCCAGGTATAAAGTCAGCGATCACAAAAGCCGGTGTCTCACGCTGCATCTGGTTCTGATAATTGACGATGGTCGAGTACAGCACTTCGTAGTTGCCACCACCCAGGCCCCCGAAACTATACTGCCCACAGTTCTGGATCAGCGTATTCACCACCTTCACATCTGAAGTGAAAGCCACAATGCCGTCCAGGAATGCATACTGTATAGCACAACCTTCCACCAAAGTGCCCCCCTTACCGGGATTGCCGATCCGGAGGCCGCGAATCGTGTTGCGGATGTCTGCATAGCGGATGGTGTTGTTTTGGCTGCCTGTGAGGATGCGTATACCTTCCCACTGACCAGGCGCATTGACATAGGCTGGTTCGCGCCGTATACCTGAAAACGTAACCCGCTCCTCCGGCGTGCCCTCCACCTGCAGCGTCCCGTTGATCAGCAATACAGCTTTATTAGTGGCAAATATGCGTGTCCCTTTTTCAATGGTTAAAGTGGCTCCTTCGCGCAAGAGTACTGTGTCGAGCAGCACGTGCGGTTTGCCTGCCGTCCAGGTGGTACTGCCGATCGCCCCTTTCTGATGAAACACAGCGTCCTGCCCATAGGCTACCAGTTTCACGTTCTGTTGGTTTCCGTTTGTATGAAACAGAATAGAGTCGGCTACCAGGAAGGGCTGGTTCTGATCTGCCGGGTTGATGTTCACGCGCACCAGTATATAGAGGCTGTCCTGCCCGCGCAGCTCCAGGTTATTAGCAATGGGGGTTTGCTGTCCGTTGATGATCAGTTTGTAAGGAGATGTATTACCCCCCCCCAGGCTGATACTGCTGATGCGAACGGCATTCTTTTGGGGGTTGTATACCTTGAGGCGCCTCGTGACGCTGCCTTGCGTGACAAACACGGTATCAAACAGCACCGTATCTGCCGAAAAGCGCAGCATCGCATCCGGGTCGTTGGTCACGACTTCCTCTTTCGGCTCGCAGCCCACCATCGAGAGCAGAAATAGGAGGGGCAGTATAGCGAGCAGGTATTTCAAGGGGAGGTTGTTAAATTGCTGAATGGTTAAATGGTTGTTATCTATCTGAACGAGCAGTCAGAATTGAAATTTCATCTCTGCTTTTCCAAAGCTGCATAGGTATACAGCTAAAGTAAATGAAGGATTCAGCTATTAGCAAGTTAGGGATAAAATAAAAAAGGAATGCAGCGCAGCTTTCGGCTGCACCACATTCCTAAATATATCTCACATAATCGGATTACTCAGCAGTAGCACCTTCTTTCAGACGCTCGGAGTTCTCTGCTATACGCAGCTCTTCCACGAAATCTTCAATACCGCCGTCCATTACGCTAGGCAGATTGTACACGGTGTACCCGATACGGTGATCCGTTACACGGCCCTGTGGGTAGTTGTATGTACGGATCTTGTCGGAGCGATCGCCGCTTCCTACCATGCTCTTACGCTGAGCACCTTCGGCCTCCAGTTTCTTAGCCAATTCCTGCTCGTAAATACGGGAGCGCAGTACAGCAAGGGCTTTGTCAAAATTCTTGAGCTGCGACTTCTGATCCTGGCACTGAGCCACCAAACCGGTTGGTAAGTGCGTCAGACGAACGGCTGAATATGTCGTGTTTACTGACTGACCA
>NZ_AKIS01000102.1:0-49918 GCF_000277005.1 Pontibacter sp. BAB1700
CTCCTGATGGAGCGGGCTTTTTGTATGCCTATACCTAGGCAAAAAAGGTTATTCTTAGTTCTTACTGATTTTCGTAAAGTGACCACTTTTCAAGTGCGGCCTGAAAGTCATCAGGCAATTCAGAATTGAATTGTATAAATTCCTTTGTAGTCGGATGAATGAAGCCTAGTGACTTGGCATGCAGCGCCTGTCGGGGCATTAATTTAAAAGCGTTCTCAACGAATGTCTTATAAGAGCCCGTTGGCATGCCCTGTAATATCTTATCCCCTCCGTAGGTAGCATCAGAGAACAAAGGGTGGCCCAGGTACTTCATATGCGCTCTTATCTGGTGTGTCCGACCTGTCTCCAGGTTGCACTGCACCAGCGACACATACTTATACTTTTGTAGTACCTTATAATGGGTTACTGCATGCTTTCCAAACTCCCCGTTCGGGTATACGGTCATTACCCTTCTATCTTTCGCACTACGTCCAACATGACCTACTATAGTGCCTTCATCCTGCTTTGGCACACCCCATACCAATGCATAGTAAGTACGCTCAATGGTGTGCTTAAAAAACTGCTTTGCCAGAAAAGCCATACTATACTCAGTCTTGGCAATGACAAGCAAGCCCGAGGTGTCTTTATCGATGCGATGCACAAGACCAGGGCGACCCTCTCCGTTGCGGGTAGTCGGTAGTTGCTGCAGGTGATAGGTAAGCGCATTCACCAGCGTTCCTGACCAGTTATTAAAGCCTGGATGTACCACCATTCCTGGCTCCTTGTTAATGATGAGCAGCTCCTCATCTTCATACATGATGTTGATAGGGATATCCTCTGGGATGATCTCGGTATCACGAGGAGGTGTAGCCAATGTGATCGTGATCACATCCAGCGGCTTTACCTTATAGCTTACCTTTACAGGCTTTTGGTTCACCTGCACTGATTCGGAGCGTATAGCGCCCTGCAACTTATTACGGGTCACATTAGGCAGCCGATCCATCAGGAACTTATCGATGCGCAGCAGCGCCTGGCCTTTATCCACCACAATGCGGTGGTGCTCATATAATTCGTCCGAATCCTCTATACTGTCCTGCTCTTCTTCTTCAAAGTCAATCACGGTACTGGCTTTAGGTATAAACAAAAAGAAAGCCGAAGTATAGAACATCGGCTTTCCTGAACTCACAAAGGAGTATTACTTATTTTTTCTTTTTGGCTGGCGTTGTAGTTGCAGGCTTAGCGGCAGCTGGCTGCTGCTGTGGCTGTGCCTGCTGAGCCGCAGCTGGCTGCTTGTTAGGATCCACGCCCAGTTTCTTGAACACCAGGTTGTTGATGTTGCCACTGTCAGGACCTTCCAAAATAGCCTGCTCACTCAGGATATAGAGGTAACCGTTTTCCTTCGCTACTTCTTTGATGGCATTCTCGATCTTTACAAGTACAGGCTGAATCAGTGACTGCTCTTTCTCACGAATAGACATCTGGGCATCGTACTGGAACTTCTGGATTGACTGCTCCAGGTTCACCAGTTCACGCTCTTTGTCTTCGCGCACTACTTTGTCCATAGTGGAGGCGCCTTTCTGATAAGCCTGCAGTTTGTTGTTATACTCAGTCTCCTTAGTTGCAAACTGCTCCTGTAGTTTCTGGCCGTAAGTTTCCAACTCTTTCTGCATGGCTGTTCTTTCCGGCATCTTGCTCAGAATCTCTTCCACGTTAGCATAACCTATCTTAGTTGCCTGCTCGTTTGTCTGCGCAAAAGATGCAAAGCTGATAAAGAAAAACGCTACTACTAAAAATTTGATTTTGTTCATGATTGGATGGTTAATTTGTTATTCTTGTTTAGTTGTTTGACTTCTTTTTTGTTGGAGGCGTCTTTTGCTTAGTCTGCTGCGTCTGATTCTCCTCGTTTTCTATACCTGTTTCAGGTAAACTGTTTGGATCATCTACCAGTGCATCTGTCGGCTGCTTGCCTGGCACATTCTGCTTATCGGTAGCAAGTCCCAGTTCTTCCAGCACATACTCTGTATAATCATGCACCGGGTTAGTATAGATCATGATCAGATCTCCTGACTTATCAAACACCGTCTGTAGGCCTCTTGCCTTTGCGACTTTCTCAACTGCCGTGAAGACTTCGTCCTGAATTGGTCTGATCAGATCCTGACGCCGCTTAAACATCATGCCTTCAAAGCCGAATACTTTGCGCTGATACTCCCGCACTTCATTTTCTTTGCGGGATATCTCAGCCTGGCGCTTCTTCTTCATTTCCTCTGTCAGAAGCACCTCTTCGGCCTTATAGTCTTCCTTCATCTTCTCAACCGCCTGATACATCCCTTCGATTTCCTTCTGCCAGGCTGCACTCTGCTTGTCCAGTTCCACCTGTGCTTTGGCGTATGCCGGCATCTTGCTCAGAATGAAGTTAGAATCAATATAGCCAAACTTCTGCGCCTGTGAAACAGTCGATAGGAAAAACCCGGCTAAAAAGATGAACAAAAACTTTTTCATACTAATTCATTATCGTATCTGCTGCCCGATCATGAAGTGGAATTGACCACGCTTCATTTCCGGACGTCCTGGCACATCATCAAATCTCCAGCCGTAGTCAAACCCTAACAGACCGAAGGCTGCCATGAAGATACGCACACCCACACCACCAGAGCGATACAGCTTAAATGGATTGTAGCGGTCATAAGATCCAAAGCTGTTACCTGCTTCCAGGAATGTCAGACCATAGATCGTAGCAGCCGGGTTAGGAGAGATCAGATACCTAGCCTCCATTACAAACTTATTGTAAGCAACACCACCTGTGTTGATCAAGGTTGGATCCGGGTTATTGATTACAGACTCGTCATCATAACCACGCAGACCAATGTAATCAGTTCCTACAAAGATATTGGCACCACCTAAGCCGTTACCTCCTAATCTAAAACGCTCAAAAGGACCAATACTTGTCTTCGAGTTGTAGTTGTTCAGGAAGCCAAAGTGGGCTCGTGTGTTCAACACCAAATTTCCTGCCAAATTCATGAAGAACGATGCATCGAGCATCCATTTATTGAATTCAACATACTCAAAGTTATTGCGCTTCTCAGAAAACAGCGAATAAGGTGGCGTTAGGTTCACACTAAGAGAAATGTTAGAACCTCTGCGAGGGAATGTTGGGTTATCTATACTTACACGTGCCAGGGTGTTGTTCAACGATATACTGTTCGATACACCATTGTTGAAACCACCAAACAGGTTGAAGTTTTTCAGGGTATAGCGGTTATAGCTCAAAGAGTGACTCAACTGGAAGAAGTTGTCTGGCCAATTCAGAGGTCACGGCCCAGCTAGCGCTGCGCCATCTACATTCAGTCGACTATCCACATCGGCTCTTGGGTCGCGGCGGATGGTCTTGAATACACTTGCTGTAAGTGAGTTTCGCTTACGACCACCTAACCACGGCTCTGTAAAGGAGAAGGAGTAGGACTGGTAGTAGCGGCCGTTGGCCTGCACGTTCAGGTTCAGGCGCTGACCGTCACCACTTGGAAGCGGTCGCCACTCAGACAACTTAAACAGCTTGCGGGTTGAGAAGTTGTTCAGGGTAAGGCCTACTGTACCTACCGCGCCAATCGGGCCACCCCAACCTCCTGAAAGGCTGATCTGGTCATTCGGACGCTCTGATACGGTATAGTTAATATCTACAGTTCCTTCTTCCGGATTCGGCATTGGGTTCAGTCCGATCGTTTCCGGATCAAAGTAACCTAGGTTTGCCAATTCGTTTCGGGAGCGGATCAAATCTTCGCGGCTGTACTTCTGACCAGGCAAGGTACGGATCTCACGAAGCACCACATGGTCACTAGTCTTGGTATTGCCCGTCACCGTCACTTTGCTGATCGTTGCCTGCGGACCTTCTGACACACGCATCTCAATGTCGATAGAGTCACCTTCCACAGTCACCTCCACCGGATCAATGTTGAAGAACAGATAGCCGTCATTTTGGTAAAGCGCAGAAACGTCTATACCTGCAGGGTTATAGTTCAGGCGCTTATCAAGTTCCTGCTTGTTGTACACATCTCCCTTGTTTATACCGAGTACGCGGGTCAGGTAATCATCCTCGTACAGGTAGTTTCCATTCCAGGTAATATTGCGGTAGTAGTAGCGGTTACCTTCATCAAGGGTGATCCGGATACCTAAACGATCTTCACTGGTATTGTATACTGTGTCTGACACGATGATCGCATCACGATAGCCCTCTGAATTGTAGAAGTCCAGCAGGAGCTGCTTGTCGTTCTCGTACTCTGAGCGCTGGAATTTGGACGAAGTAAATATTTTATAGAAGCGTTTTTCTTTTGTCTTCTTCAGCTGGCGGCGCAATTTTTTGTCGGCAAATGCTTCGTTGCCTTCAAAAATGATCTCAGAGATTTTTACTTTATCACCTCTGTCAATGTTGATGTTCAGCACGACACTGTTTGGCAGCAGGGAGTCAGGTCGCTGCACAATGTTGATCTTGGCGTTGAGGAAACTCTTTTCAGCGTAGTACTTGCGGATAATGTTACGTGTTTGATTGAGCACAGCATCTGTTACCACCTTCCCTCTGATCAGGTTGATCTTCTCCCGAAGGGCATCCTGTTGCGATTTGTTGATACCATTGAACTCAAAGCGGGACAGACGCGGGCGTTCTTTCAGGTCGAAGTTCAGGAAGATCTGGTTGCCTTCGATGCGGGTTACGTATACGTCTACATCACCTAAGAGGCCCTGGTCCCACAATTTTTGAATAGCACGGCTTATGTCTTCACCTGGTACTGTGATCTCATCGCCAATCTTAAGACCCGTAATACCAGTAAGTGCAGTAGGATCCAGGAATTTAATTCCTGTAAACTCAATGCCCCCAATGCGGTACTGTTGGGGCTGACCGTAGTCAATCGTATTGCTCTGTGCTTGATTATTCAGAACTTGTGAAGAAGCTGTGCCTGTCATTAGCAGAAACACAAGCACCCAGATGCATCTTGTCATTAATATGTTCACTTTGTTAGTTGTTCACTTGTCTTGCCAAAGCGGCGTTCTCTTCTCTGGAAGGCACATATAGCTTCGTAGAGGTGCTCTTTGCGGAAATCAGGCCAGAGTAGCTCTGTAATGTAGAGCTCTGTATAGGCCAGTTGCCAAAGCAGAAAATTGCTGATACGCTGCTCCCCACTTGTACGAATCAGTAATTCAGGATCAGGTATACCCGCCGTAGAGAGATACCGCGCAACAGTGGCCTCACTTATATCAGTTGGTGCTATAGTACCATGACCCACTTCAACGGCAATTCGTTGCATGGCTTGTGCAATGTCCCAGCGACCGCTGTAGCTCAGGGCCAGTACCAGGGTCATGCGGCTGTTATCCTTTGTTATCTCGATTGCTTCAAGCAATTCTTTCTGACAGGCTTTGGGCAGGCTTTCTGTATTTCCTATTGTCTGCAGCCGGATATTGTTCTTATTCAGAGTCGCGGTCTCTTTTCTGATAGTAGAGACTAGTAGTTGCATCAATGCGGAAACCTCTGTTGCCGGCCTCGACCAGTTTTCGGTAGAAAAGGCGTACAGGGTTAGATATTCGACTCCCATCTCCGCTGCGGCCTCTACCGTTTCACGAACAGCCGTGATAGCACTCTGATGACCGAAAATTCGCAGGCCGCCACGTTTCTTTGCCCATCGTCCATTCCCGTCCATGATAACGGCAATGTGTCTTGGCAAATTGTCTAAATCTACTTGTTCCCTTAAATTCATTAAACCACAATTTCCTTGCAAGTTACAAAAAGCAAGATAATTTAATGAAATTTTAGCGGGTTAATCTAGTATTCCGGCTTTGCGTTTGTAAACAGGGGGGCAGTTGAGTCGATATAGTGTGTAGGAAAGGCTTATACCGTTATAGAAGTACATATCTTTATCGAAGGGGTTAGCATACGCCTTTGAGCTGCTTGCCCCCAGATCTGTGGCTAACAATCCAGATCCACTCTCTTGCAGATAGTCCAGGTTATCTGTAAACATAAACCGAGGGCCAAACTCCAGACCCAGATTCCAATGCTTGCTTAGCGCATATTTCACCCCTACTCCAAAAGGAATGGTAACAGCAAATTTGTTATCGAAAGGTTCCATCACATCGCCCTGGCGGGTAAGCTGATGGTTGAAATTTAGCAGTGCGGCTCCTACGAAGAAATAAGGCGATACGCGGTGCGGCTTACGAACATCTTCGTAGTAATCGAGAAAATTGTATTCTATACCTAGCGAAAACTCCAGCATACTTAGTTTCAACTCCGTGTCACGCCAATCGTGGTGAGGCAGGTTTTGCGACTCATCTTTGAATGCCTTGTTGTTAAAGATGCGATGGCTACCCATAAAGGCGGCCTTAAGCGTGATGGGCGCTGAAATATCATGACGATAGAAGATCGTCATGGCAGGCTGGTTATTCAGAAAGCGGTAATTGGGTGATATCTCACCAACATAATTAGCTCCGCCTATACCGGCACCAATCTCACTGGTAGTCACAGGCTTGATCTGCTGCAGCTGAGCCTTAGCAGTATTGCATAAAAAGACGCTCCCAATTTGCAGTAGTACACAAATAAGGAGCGTCTGTCTGAATGTATTCAAAATCATGTATTTTTTACGGAGTTTAGGAAAACAACGCACTATACTCCGTTATATTATCTGAATTTAGGTCTTCTTACACGTGGATTCAAGATATAGTTCAGGCCTAAGCTTGTTTGGATGTACCAATCATTGTCAGAGCTGTTACCCCGTGTACGGTTATTGCTTGTACCATATGGACGCAGACGACTGAAACCATTCGGCTCTGTAATCAGGTCATTTGTGAAGCCTGACTCAGCGCTTCTGTCAGAGAAGATTACAGAGGCATTACGGTTGTCTACGCGGTTGCCCTCACTTAGCAGTACGTTTTTATCTACGTGAGCTGTACTAACGTCGTCCAGGTAGTCTGTAAAGGTGGCTCTCCAGCCTACCTCGAAGCTAAAGTCCCAGTTGCGGTCCAGCTTGTATCGTACACCAAGTCCAAAAGGAATGGCGATCTGTACGCGGCTGTAAGGGTCGCTAACAGTGCCCGGATGATCTACGAACTGACCTTCTGTACCAAGTGGCTGCAAGGCATACCAGCCAGAAGGAATATCCTGATCAGCTGACAAACCTGGATGAGAGCCGTTTTCATAATACGCTTTCGGGTTGTGGTGCATTACTGCTACACCGATAAAACCATAAGGCACGAAGTCCGGACGGCGGCGGTAATAGTTACGGTTTTCGAAAAGGTCAATGATCGCTACAGCACTCAATTCTTTAATATCGTTGCGGAAAGACAGGTTACGTCTGTATCGGCCTAGGTTCTCCCCTTCATCAGGTCCGGCTGCCAGGGCATCATCACCCGCAATGCGGTTCCAGTTGAAAGCCACACGCGAAGAAATACGCGGGAAGTGACGGTGCGTATAATTGATCCCCACACTCGGACGAGTAGACTTAATGCGCATACTCGTAAAGTTTGGCTGAGGCACCAGGTCGCCGAAGTAGTTAGAAGCACCCAGCTGGATACCCACTGTGGAGTACTCCTTTCGCTTAGTAAAGCGCTGTGCTTCAGCCTCTATGGCCACAGTAGTAAGCACAACAGTAAGTAATAAAAACAGCGTAGTAAATCTCTTCATAGCGAACCAATTTCTTTTTAAGCGTATTTCCGCAGGCTTATAATTCATCCAAATTAAACCATTGTGACAAAAATAGAAATAATTTTCTGGTATAAAAATATGTATATTAAATATTGAATATAATTTACCTAAAAATATTTGTTCTTTTATCAAGACCCCAGTTTAACTTGCCACGCAAGGTAGTCAGGAAGTTTACGTGATGCAGTTTGACAAGTCGTGCCACAAAATTCTCTCGTCGCACCGCTATCTGAACTGACATGTCTACTGGAACGGACCTTGAGTCGAGCGAGGCCAGGTATGTGCTGCTGCGCCCTTCTACTTCAAATGAGATCACGCTCCGGTCTGACACGATCATAGGCCGCACATTCAGGTTGTGAGGGCATACGGGTGATATAACGAAATTGTTGGTCTGTGGTAATACCAACGGACCGCCACAGCTAAGCGAATAGCCCGTCGATCCGGTCGGGGTGGCCACTACCAGCCCATCGGCCCAGTAAGTGTTCAGATACTCACCATCTATATACGCATGTACAGCTATCATGGACGAGGAATCACGCTTTAGCAAACTGAATTCATTAAGCCCAAAGTTGATTCCATCAAAGATTTCCAGGTCGGAATCTACCCGGATAAGTGCCCGGTCATCGAAGGTATAGTGTCCTTTAAAAAGGGCATCCAGTGCCAGGTTGATGCTGTCGTGGGCAATGGTGGCCAGAAAGCCGAGTCGCCCCGTGTTGATACCCAGGATTGGAATCTGGAGCGCCCCCACATAGGTAACGGTGTCCAGCAGAGTGCCGTCGCCACCAAGGCTCAGCACAAAGTCTACTCCTTCCAGCTATCGCCACGGGTGAAAGTAGGTATACCTTCCGGCAAATTGATACGGTTCTGCAGAAACAGACTGAAATGCTCCACCACCAGAATGTCGGCTTTACGGCGCTGCAGTTCGTCAAAAAGATTCTGAATAAACGGACCGTACTCTTCGTCAAAGGGTTTTCCCAGTATAGCTATCTTCATATATCTTCTTTTCGTTAAAAGGGGAAGCGGCCACTAAAGTATAGGCCGCCATTGCCTTCGCGATTCAGGGTATACTCCGCCCGAAACACAAAGTCATAAAAGGTGACCAGGTGCAGTCCCGCCCCCGCTCCTGCCAGCAGCCGGTTGGCCAGCGGGTTGCCTTTATCAAATACATCGTCGGCTACGTAACCGGCGTCAGTGAAGACGTTGGCATACAGGGTCAATGGCACCTTGTTGAACTTAGGACTCCGAATAAACTTCAGGTGCACCCCCTCGTGCTGAAAGAGCTCCCGGGTCAGTCCCTGCTTAAACAAGCCGAAGTGCTGCCCGCCAACCACCTGCAGTTCATATCCCCGCACCAGCGACCGAAAGCCGAGCGCCACATTATCAGCGTAAGCATAGCGGCGTGACAACCGGGTTTGCGCTTCACCACCCACAAAATAATAATATTTACCTGATAAATGGCGATAATCCACATACTTTGCACGCAGAGTTGTGATAGGCGTTCCGTTTCCGTTCAAAAAAAACGTCTGCGCGGCTATAGCTTCAAAATAACTACCGGTGAGCGGGTAAATAAAGGAATTGCGCAGGTTCACCACTTTCGACAGCTCCACTCGCAGATACTGCCGGTCATGACCTCCATCACTGTAGTACACCGGATTAAGCGCTAGTACAGTATCAGCCACTTGCTCCTTCACATATGTTAGTCGTATCCCTTCCTGCCGCTGTACGCTCTGCCGGTGTGTAAGGCCAGTCGTGAGCAGGGTGCGCTGAATTGGCACGCCGCTCTCCTGCACAAAAAACCGCTGCCGGTTATTCAGTGTGCGGTAATCAATGGCACGGCTCCGGTAGTCGGCTACCCCAAAGTCCATACCCAGCTTATGCGCACGGCTGACATAAGGCACCCGGTAGATAAACTCCAGCCGCTTGTTGAAACCTTGCTGCAATCTGACACGCACCTCTTCATTCCGTCCTCTGAAATTGCGCCTGATCAGGTTGATTCCATAGTCGACACGTCCCCAGTCGCGGCGCTCAAGCCAGGCGTTGAAGTTACGATCAGCCAGGTCGAAGATAGGAATCGGGTACAGGTACCAGCGCTCCTGCATGGTATAGGTCACAGACACCCGCCCTTCTAGACAGGTATAGGTATAGCCTACTTCATGAAACAGACGCAGGTTAAACAGTCTTCTGCGATTTTCCTCCAGCTTGCCTTCCAACTCAGCTGTAGCTAGCGTATCGCCAGTAGCGATATTAAGTTCGAAGAGGAGCATGCGGCCTTTACTGATCTCGTTGCCTTCAAAGCCGACACTGTCGATCACAACATATTCGGTCATGCAGGCTGCGCCGCTAAGGTATAGCCAAGCAAATTAAAACACAGCAGCAGGAAAGTGCGAATGATCACGGACTGGGACAGGGCTATATGTCCAGGTACTTGAACAGCATATCCAGGCGGTCACGACCAACGTCATATTTGGATCCGTCCTGGAATTGCGCCGTCACCCGGTATTCGAATCGCTCGAGTGTGGCGATAATGCGCGTGAGATCGGTTGTATTGAGTTTAAGCGTGAGCTTGATATTGTAAGGATCTACTTCGTCTGGCGATACATAGGCGCTCAGTATCTTGACATTCTCCTCCTCTATCAGGCGGCTGATCTGTCCAAGGGAATAGTCTCGCTCTTGCATAGTAAGCACCAGTATACTACCCTGGCCCTGTAAGGCCGACATCTGTCCAAAAGCGGCCAGGGTATCGTTGATGGTGATAATGCCCATATAGTCCTGCTCTTCGTCAAGCACAGGCACCACCTGAATCTTGTTTTTGATAGCGGCCTCCATCACATCATAGAAATGCTGGTGGTGCATCACAAACACATCCTGGTACTCAAGTTTAATCTGCTCCAGTGTCTGGCTGCGGTCAGGGAGTTCGATCAGATTGGTTTCAGTGGCGAGCCCATGTACTTGCGGTTGCGGGACACGGGCAGTTCGTTTACGCGGAACTCATCCATCCATCGCAAGGCTTTGTCGACGGTGTCGTAAAGCTTAAGCGGCGGTATCATTTGGTTGATGAGTTCTTCTGCGATCATGTGGCTGTTTCCCTTGCTTCTGTTTTGGCCAAAAATTTATCTAAGATACTGTTAAACCGCTCCGGATGTTCCATCATGGGAGCATGTCCGCACTTGTCTATGAAGTAAAGCTGCGAGCCCGGCATCAACCTGTTGAACTCGTGCGCAACAAGCGGTGGGGTGATCGTATCATTCAATCCCCATATCAACAACGTAGGCACCTTTATGTTTGTGATATCCTTTGCCATATTATGCCGCTGCGCCGACTTGGCGATAGCGATTATGCGCAAGCACTTGGCATTGCTGTTGGTAATATCGAACACTTCGTCTACAAGCTCTTTCGTAGCTGTCTCCGGGCTGTAGAAGGTGTACTCCACACGCTCTTTTACATACTCGTAGTTGCCGCGCTTCGGAAACGATCCGCCCATGGAGTCCTCGAACAGGCCAGAGCTTCCGGTCAGCACCAGACGTTTTACCTTATTGGGGTTTTTCAAGGTATAGACCAGTGCCACGTGCCCGCCTAGTGAGTTGCCCAGCAGTGTGAGGTCGCTCAGGTTCTTAAATTTAACAAAATCCTCGATGAAAGAAACCAGCCCGGGCACACCCGCTTTATGAAGCGCCATTTCATAGATAGCATCAGCGGAATAACCACACGGTAATTTTTAGAAAAATGGTCCACTACGCCGTTCCAGTTGCTAAGGGCTCCGAACAAGCCGTGCAGCAATAGTAGCACTTCTCCTTCTCCTTCGTCAATGTACTGAAATTCGCCTTCGTGTTTGATCTGTAGATCCATTCCTGAAATTCGTAAAAGTAATGTGTTGTAAAAAATCCGGCTGCTACCGACCTGCAATATTAGCAATATCAAGCCAATTTCGCAGCATATCGAGGCCATAAGTCGTGAGGGCGGCCTCCGGATGAAACTGCAGCGCATGCAGCGGCAGTGTACTGTGCCTGAAGGCCATCAGTTCCCCTTCGGCTGTATACGCAAGCGGCACAATACTGTCAGGCCAATGCTTCAAAACAAGTGAATGGTAGCGTACAACGGGCATCTTGGAGGGCAGACCAGCGAACAGCGGATCATCCTCGCAGCTGATCTCCGAGATTTTGCCGTGCATTGGCTTTATACCTTTGTCTAGCTGCGCTCCCAAAAACTCACCCAGCGCCTGATGCCCCAGACAGATGCCCAGCATGGGCACTTTGTCATGGTAATGCCGGATTACGTCCATCATTACACCTGCCTTCTGCGGCTCCCCCGGCCCGGGTGAAAGCACAATGCCCTCAATCGGGAGCCCCTGCACCTCCTCCAATTTCACATCATTGCGCAGCACATGCATCTCCACCCCTAGCTGCCCGAAGTAGTCAACCAGGTTGTAGGTAAACGAGTCAAAATTATCGAGCAACAGAAGCATGCCGCCTAAAAATGGTTCTTCAGCGAAAGCAGCAGTGACTTTACAAATGGCAGCACGTAGCTCATGACGCTAAGCGCATAAGGAGTCGTTTTGACTACGAATGGGTATACCATTGAGCTGGCAGCAGTTTCTGGCGTAATGGCTATACCTGCCATCTCCGAAACATAGAGCAACAGGCTCAGGGCCAATGTCCATTTGAGAGCTCCGAGCAATCCGCCCAGAATGTTGTCAAACAAACCAAAGGGAGTAAAGTCGATCACTTTTTTGAGCAGGATACCCAACACCCGCACCCCCAGAATAATAGCCACAAAGATGACCAGGAAGGTAACGAAAGGCAGCAAGCCACCAGCGTCGCCAATGTACTCTTTCATGATGGGCAGGCCGGAATCAAGCAGTTTGAGGCCAAGCAGAATGCCCAGTACAAGCGCAAAAAGCGAAATCAGTTCGAGCAAAAGACCTTTGCGGAAGCCCATGAAGGCGCCGAACAGAATTGGTATAGCCAGAAAAATATCGAAGGTACTCACGGGATAAAAAAATTAAAGGCAGAAGCGAACACTTGTCGCCCCTGCCTTCAAATATAATGTAATTGCAGCAGTCTCACTAGTGTGCAAGCCGCAAAAAATCCAAATGCTAGAAATCGGTGTTGTTAAGCAAATCACCTACCGCTTTCGAAATTGCGCGACCGTCAGCCTGCCCGGCGAGTTCGCGGGAGGCGACGCCCATCACTTTGCCAAGGTCAGACGGGCCGGTTGCGCCTACTCGCTGTATGATGTCCAGCAGGCGAATGCGCAAGTCACCCTCATCCAGCTGCTTTGGCATATACTCTTCTATTACGGCGAGCTCTGCCAGCTCAACTTGCTCCAGGTCGGGGCGCTGCTGCTGGGCGTATACCTCAGCTGACTCGCGGCGTTGCTTGGCGGCTTTGGTGAGCAGTTTCAGCTCAGTATCCTCACTTAGACCATCGGTACCACCCTTTTCGGTTTCAGCCAGCAGGATCTGGGATTTGATGCTGCGGAGTGCCTGTAGGCGGGCTTTGTCTTTGGCCAACATCGCCTGCTTGATATCGGCTTCAATGCGTTGTTTTAAACTCATAGTTTTATTGTTGATTGATTGTTTACAGTAAGTGACACACCTCCTGCCTATACTTTATACACTACTACGGCCAAAGCCATAGGTTATCATCTTAAGCAAATTTCCATTAATTTAGTCTTTCCGTAAGCATACGTACCACCAGCCTGCGGGCTATAAAACACATACCATGACCAAACTCAGTGTAAATATAAACAAAATAGCCACACTGCGGAACGCCCGCGGCGGCGACAGACCAAACGTAGTGCAGGTCGCTAAAGACTGCGAGCGGTTCGGAGCCGAAGGCATCACCGTGCACCCACGTCCCGACGAGCGCCATATCCGCTACCGCGACGTGTATGATCTGAAAGAAGTCGTAACCACCGAGTTT
This sequence comes from Pontibacter sp. BAB1700, assembly GCF_000277005.1. Lineage (NCBI taxonomy): Bacteria > Pseudomonadati > Bacteroidota > Cytophagia > Cytophagales > Hymenobacteraceae > Pontibacter > Pontibacter sp. BAB1700. The sequence continues at coordinate 13,573 of NZ_AKIS01000102.1, forward strand.
AACATTGAAGGCAACCCGACTCCTGATTTTCTAAAACTGGTAAAAGACGTGCGCCCTGCACAGGCGACACTCGTGCCGGATGCACCTGACGCTATCACTTCCAACGCCGGTTGGGATACACTCACGCACAAGGACTTCCTGACAGATGTGATCGGTGAGCTGAAGGAGCTAGGTATACGCACTTCTATTTTCGTGGACCCGGATGTACGCATGATCGAAGGCGCCTCCCTGGTAGGCACTGATCGGGTTGAGTTATACACGGAAGCCTATGCCAAAGGGTACCCGACCAGCCCTGAAGAAGCGATACGGTCATACCTGGTAGCAGCCCGGAGAGCGCAGGATTTCGGCATTGGCCTCAATGCCGGCCACGACCTTGACCTTGACAACCTGAAGTACCTGAAGGACACACTGCCTGGCCTGTTGGAAGTAAGCATCGGGCATGCACTCATCTGTGACGCGCTATACTTCGGGCTGGAGAACACCATCCAGCTATACCTGCGTCAACTCAAGTAGCCGTGATCAACAGCATCACCATAGAAGACTTTCTGCAGAAAGCGAAGCAGTTGCCCGTGCTGGATGCCCGCGCCCCAAAAGAGTATGCGATCGGACGTATACCGCAGGCATTGAGCTTCCCTATTTTCTCGGATGAAGAGCGGACTAAAGTAGGCACAGCCTACAAACAACAGGGGCATGACCCGGCTGTGCTGATCGGGCTCGACCTATTCGGCCCCAAGATGTCAAAGTTTGTGCGGGAGGCAGAGAAACTGGCGCCAACCAGAGAGCTACTCGTGCACTGCTGGCGTGGTGGTATGCGCAGCGGGGCCATGGCCTGGCTCCTCGACTTTGCCGGATTCAAGGTATACCTGCTGCAGGGCGGCTACAAGGCTTACCGCCATTACATGCACGGGCAGTTTGAGCGGGAGCGGCCATTGCTTATTATCAGCGGCAACACCGGTAGCGGCAAAACCGACCTGCTCCCCTACCTGCAACAGCAGGGTCAACAGGTCATTGACCTTGAAGGGCTGGCAAGTCACAAAGGATCTTCTTTTGGGAGCATCGGCATGGCGCCTCAGCCTAGTACTGAGCACTTTGAGAACCTGCTGGGGATGACCATGCTTGAGCTGGATGAACAGCAACCGCTATGGCTGGAAGACGAGAGCATCAGCATCGGCAAGGTACAGATGCCCAAGCTGTTCTTCGACCGTATGCAAGCTTCGCCTACCATTGTGCTCGAAGTACCCAAACCGCTGCGTATACAAAAGCTGGCCGAAGAGTACTGCCGCACTGATCCAGCCTTGTTGGAGTCGGCCATTCTCAGAATAAAAAAACGCCTGGGAGGGATGGCCACGAAAGAGGCAATTGAAGCCATCTCGGCTGGCGACATGGAGAAAATGGTTGACATCGCCCTCACCTATTACGACAAGGCCTATACCTACGAACTAGCCAAAAAGCAGGAGGTGCTGCGACTGCCTTTGGAAACTTTGAACCCGGAAGAGAACGCCCAGCACCTGATTAAATTTGCAAAACAGCATCAGCTGATCTAATACCATGGAAGAAACTAGCATACAAGACATAAAGCTTACCCAGTACAGCCACGGTGCTGGCTGCGGCTGCAAAATATCCCCAAAAGTGCTTGATAAGATCCTGCACACCAACATTCACTACCCCGAAAACGACAAGCTACTGGTTGGGAACAGTTCCCGCGACGATGCCGCCGTGTACGACATCGGTAATGGTCGCGCCGTCATCAGCACCACCGACTTTTTCATGCCGATCGTGGATGATGCCTACGACTTTGGCCGTATCGCCTCTGCTAACGCCATTTCGGATGTATACGCCATGGGCGGTATACCTACGATGGCTATTGCCGTACTGGGCTGGCCAATTGACAAACTGGCCCCAGAGGTAGCCAAGCGTGTGATCGAAGGTAGCCGCAGCATCTGCCACGAAGCAGGTATACCGTTGGCAGGCGGTCACAGCATCGACAGCCCCGAGCCAATCTTTGGCCTGGCTGTGACCGGCATGCTCGACATCCCGAACCTGAAGCGAAACGATACCGCCACTGCCGGTTGTGAGCTATACCTGACCAAGCCGCTCGGGGTAGGCATTTTGACCACTGCTCAAAAGAAAGCCATCCTCAAGCCAGAGCACGCGCACCTGGCACCGCAGCAGATGATGCAGCTCAACAAGATCGGCGCTGACCTGGGACAACTGCCGCAGGTAAAAGCCATGACCGATGTAACCGGGTTTGGTCTGCTGGGTCACCTCTCCGAAATGTGTGAAGGCAGTAACTTGACAGCTGAAGTGTACTTCGACAAGGTACCCGTTATAGCGGAGGCCTTGGATTACTTAGCCCAGAAAGCTATACCTGGTGGCACGCACCGCAACTTCGACAGCTACGGTCACAAAATAGCCGAACTCACCCCAGACCAGAAACACCTGCTCTGCGACCCACAAACCAGCGGAGGACTATTAGTTGCTGTAGCCCCAGGTGGACGCAAAGAAGTGCTGCAGGTGTTTGAGAAGTACGGACTGCAACTTCAGCCGCTCGGTATGCTGAAAGAGCGCGGCAGCGAAGAGAAGCTGATTCGGGTGGTATCATAATCTATTCGTTCCTTCTACCGTAAGCTAAAAACTGACATTGACTGATAACTGAGAAAAATGAAACTACACTACAAGGAAATGGGCCATGGGCAGCCGCTGCTGATTCTGCACGGGCTGTTTGGCACATTGGATAACTGGGCAACCCTTGCCAAGCGACTGGCTGAGCACTACAACGTGTTTATGGTAGACCTGCGTAACCACGGCCGTTCCCCACACAGTGAACAGCACGACTACGACGCTATGGCCGAAGACGTGCTGCGCCTCGTAGACGACCTCCAAATACCTACTCCGGCCATTATGGGACACTCCATGGGTGGTAAAGTGGCGATGAACTATGCGCTGAAATACCCAACCCGCCTTACCAAGCTGATCGTAGTGGATATCGCACCGAAGGCTTACCCGCCGCACCACGACGAGATCATCGATGCGCTACAGTCTGTAGATATTAACAACGTAACCAGCCGTGGCGATGTGGACAAGCAGCTGGCTAAAACGATATCGCAGGAAGAGGTGCGCCTGTTCCTGATGAAGAACCTCTATCGCAAAGAGGACAATACCTTTGGCTGGCGCATGAACCTCGACGCCATCGAGAAAAATTACGAGAAGATAGCGGCTCCTATCACATCGGATACACCTTTCAAGAAAAACACGCTTTTCATCAAAGGTGGGCGTTCACGTTACATTCTGCCAGAGGATATATATGGCAGCATTGAGCACTTATTCACGCTCGTGGAAGTGGAGACCATCCCGAATGCCGGCCACTGGGTGCACGCCGAAGCACCGGATGAAGTATATGATTTAGTAACAAAATTTCTGGATACGAACTAAGCATTAGGATTTTCAGGATTGATAGCAAAGCCGCAGCCTACTACTGCGGCTTTGCTATTCAGGTATAAGTTAGCACCAAGTGCAGCTCCCAACAGCTCAGCAATACAACAATTAACCTTACCTTTGCCTCATGAAGAAGACCGGCACACTATACCTGATCCCGACGATACTCGCAGACGACACAGCCGACCAGGTGATATCGCCGCAGGTGAAAGATACAGTACGCAGACTGAACTACTTCATCGTGGAGAACCTCCGTACCGCCCGTCGCTTTGTCAAGAGCATTTGCCCGGAGCTGGTGATCGAGCAACTCAACTTTGTACAGGTTGATAAGGATGCCACCCCAGCACAGGTACAGGCTTCTTTGAAGCCGCTGCTGGAGCAAGGTATGGATGCGGGCATTATTTCAGAAGCAGGCTGCCCAGGTATAGCAGACCCGGGGCCGAGGTGGCGAAGTATGCGCATCAGAAAGGTATACGGGTGGTGCCCTTTGCAGGACCATCGGCAATCCTGCTCAGCCTGATGGCCAGTGGCTTCAACGGACAACGCTTCGCCTTCCATGGCTACCTGCCCATTGAGAAGGGGCCACGACTGCAGGCGCTGCGCAACCTGGAGAAGGAGATGCTGCAACGCGACCAGACGCAGATCTTCATGGAGACGCCTTACCGCAACAACAAGCTGCTCGAGGACCTTGTGCAGACGCTCAGCGGCGGCACACGCCTCTGCATTGCGGCCAACATCACCTCCCCTGAGCATGAGCTTATCCAGACCAAAACCGTCGCCGAGTGGAAGGGTAAGCTGCCGGATATACACAAGCAGCCCGCTGTGTTTTTGATTTATAAGTAGGCCTTTACCAGCCCACCGGCTGCACATTAGTCGCACCCGGCAACTCGCGGCAATCGTCAGGATGTATGAAGATACCGACCGGGTATGGGATGTCGTCAGCTCTAATGTCCACTTCCTGCATCACAACACCCGACACATCAAAAAAGCCCAATACCTGCTCACCCGGATCACTTGTACTGCGCATATTCCCCTTGATCTCTGCCGGCGGTGGGTCAAACACGGTGCCGGTGCTCTCCTTCTGCTGCCCCATGATGCGGTAAAACTCATAGGCATCGGCAGTGATGGCATGCTGGTATACCTTCATCTTATACCTGGTTTGCAGGTATTTCTCAAAAGGAATGAACAATACTTCTTTGTTGATCACCTGCCGTCCATTAGTCAGGCGGTCGTCCGACACGGTAAAGGTCTCTTCTTTTTCCTGAATCCAGCAGCGGGCGCAGCAGTCTTTTGGCGCGGGGTCTCCCATGTCGTTCAGGAAGTCCCAGGGTTGGGTGAGGACCTCATACTGCCGGGCAAAGGACCAGCGGTAGTAATTTCTCACCTGGCCCGGGTCCTGAAAGTCCATCAGTACCTGGTAGCCCATGTGCCTTTTTCTTTCCCTGTCTCCCTGCAGGGCAAAACTCCGCTCGTTTATGGCGAAATGCACCTGGCTTATTGGTACAGGCTCCTGCAGTGTGATCGCCTCTGACCGGTAGGAATTATCTCCTACATTTATTTGCAAGGTATAGGTATGACCAGGTATACCGAAGGTGTTCTCAACACCTATCGGATAGTAATAACCGGCCTGGTCATAGCTGAAGTAAAACTGCTCGCCCTCCTGGCTAGTCACTACTACCGAAGCATTCTCCTCAAATTTATTGTATGGGTAATTGTAAGGCAGCGCATAAGTAAGCCGCACATAATTGATGCCCGCCATGTTCGTAAAGCTGCTTTCTACCACCAGGTGCTCCTGCTGATCATCGTGCTTAAAGTCAATGGGGTCAATGCAAGCGGCTAACAGCAGGAATAAAACAGGGAAAATCTTTCTCAGCATATGTTCTTTTTTGACTGACTGTGTGCTTTGTTTTATTATTTTAACCAATCAGCAGGTATCTCTTTGCTGGCACCTGGGATCTCCCTGCAGTCATCGGGCCACCTGAAAGGAGCTACAGGGTAATCGATGTCCTTACGTAGGATCACCACCTCTCTTGTAGCAACAGCAGAGGCATCAAAAAAACCGATCACCTGCTCCTCTGCATCGTTTGGGTTGAACATGTTACCTTTCACTTCAGCAGGAGGCGGATCGAAAACCGTGCCTTTCGCCTCCTTCTGCTGCTCCATGATCCGGAAAAAATTATAAGCCTCTTCGGTCAGGGAGTGCTGGTATACCTTGAGCTTGTGCTTTACGCCCAGATAGCGCTCAAATGGCAAAAACAGCACCTCCTGGTTAATTACCTTTTTCCCGTTCACCAGTCGGTCATTCACCACCCTGAAGCGGTCAAGCTTTTCGCTGAGAAAGCAGCGGGAGCAGCAGCTTTTGGGTGCAGGCAATCCGGAGGAAGGGCTAATATATTCTTCCGGCTGTGTCGACACTTCGTATTGGCTGGCAAATGTCCAGCGCAGGAAGTTTTTTTCATGCTCAGGGTCCTGGTAGTTTACAAGCACCCGGTAGCCAGGCCATTTTTTCCGCTCTTGGTAACCCTTAAAAGAGAACACCTGCTCGTCCACCTCAAAATGCACGGAGTCTATAGGAATCGGGGCCTTTACAGTAGCGGGAGTGGACTGATAGGTTCTGCTATTTGCCACCACATGCAGCGTATAGGTATGGCCTATCTGCGCGGCTGCATCCAGCGGAAACTCAGGAAAGTAGCTGCCGGCTGTATTAGCGTAAAAGTCGCCGCCGTCGCCGCCGTAAACAAAATTGTAGCGTTCGCCCTCACTGCTTGTCACATATACCTCTGCATCGGTTATAAATTCGTTATATGGGTAGTCATAAGGCTGTGCATAACTCAGTCGCACGTAGTTCAGCTCCGGCATGTTAGTAAAGCTGCCCTCTACCGCCAGGTGCTTCTGCTGCTTCATCTTTCCCATGTTGAGTGGTCGATGCAACCAAAAGTCAGCAAGAGCAACAAAGGAAATATCCGCTTCAGCATACGCTCCTAAAACTTAACATTCAGATTGACAGAAGGTATAGGAACCCCGATAACAGCCAGTTTATACCCCTGCACAGGACTGCCGTAGTAGTGCCTGAAAAAGGCAGAGTAAGCATTGCGCCGGCTATAGAGGTTGTATACCGAAATGCTGCCGGTATACTCTACTTTCTTACCTTGATTGAAGTCATAATTGAGCGCTACATCCAGGCGATGGTAATCTGGCATCCTGGCCTGGTTGCGTCCCGTGTAGTTGGCGAATATATGCCCATAGTATCTGTACCAGGAATCGGACGAAGCCATCGGTCTTCCGGAGGTATAGGTAAAGTTAGAGGAGAACGTCCACTTTGGCCACAGCTGGTAGTTGGCAAACAGGTTCAGGTTGAGAGGCCTGTCGTAGTCAGCCGGGTACCAGTCTCCGTTATTGATCGTCTCCTGGGGCGTATCTCCGGCAATCTTTCTGAGCGCTCTGGAATAAGTCAGGCTCAGCCAACCATTCAGGCGCCCTTTATTTTTCTTGACCATCCACTCAGAGCCATAGGCTACCCCATCTCCATGCAGCAGGTCTGCCTCCAGGGCGGGGTTTAGCACGAGCACGGCTCCGTCTTTGTAGTCCAGCTGGTTATGGAGGAGTTTATAGTATACCTCCCAGCTGAATTCGTAGGAGTTGTCCTGCTCTACGCGGAAATACCCTACCGACCACTGGTCAGCAACCTGAGGTCTGAGGTATCTGTTCGAGAGCTTCCAGACATCTACCGGCGTAATGGCGGCTGTATTGGAAACTAGCTGTATGTATTGCCTGCTCCGGCTGTAACTGGCTTTAATAGAGCTTTGTTCGTTCAGGGAATACTTGATGGCGGCCCGTGGCTCAAAGCCTTGATAAGTCTGCACCTTTTTCCCATCTTCATATACCAGTGTGTCTGTGATGGAGGTTTCGCTTCGGGGTCTTCCGTTTTCGTACAGGTATACATCGGTAGGTCCTATTTTAGAGAAGTTAGAATACCTCACACCCAGCGAAACCGACAGCTTAGGACTGAGCCGTATTTCATCGTTCACGTAGGCATGGTACTCCACGCCATTGTCTCGCTGAAGGATTCTGGGATTCAGGCTGGAAGTACCGTAAGGCTCCAGCTTTCCTGGCTCTATGGTGTAATTGGATACACCACCCCCAAATTCCATTGTATTGTTGTTAACTCCAGTGTACCAGAAGTCAACCTTTGCCTGCTCAAAGTCTATACCTGAGTTCAGGTTAAACTCTTCGCCTATGGCTATACCTTCTACATTATTGTCATAAACACTTTTAGCAAGCGTGACAGTACTGCTCAGGTTAGAGTTAAACTGATGGTCCCACTTCAGGCTCCCCAATGCGTTGGTCCAGTTGTAAGTAGTATCATAAGGGAATTTAAAGTTATCGGCACTGTAATAAGTGGAGAGGGTCAGGCTGTTATTTTCGTTTACTCTATACTTTGCCTTTACATTCACATCGTAAAAGTCGGCAGAGCTGTTTTTGATGTTGTCGCTGTTGAACATCTTGAGCAGATAGGTCGGGTAAGCAGCCCGGCCGGCTATCACGATAGAGAGCTTCTGCGTAACAGGTCCTTCCATGCTGAACTTGGCAGACACAGGAGATATACCTGCTTTAAAGCGCATGCGCTCTGTATTCCCTTCTTCCAGCTTGACATCAAGTATGGAGGAGATGCGTCCGCCGTATTTTGCAGAAATTCCGCTCCGGTGCAAGGTATAGCTTTTGAGTATATCGGGGTTGTAGACCGAGAAGAAGCCGAACAGGTGGGCAGAGTTAAACACGGGCACATCATCGAGCAGCACCAGGTTCTGGTCGGCACTGCCGCCGCGCACATAAAAGCCACCGGTTCCCTCCCCCGCATTCACCACGCCAGGCAGGCTGGAGACGGAACGAATCACATCCACTTCGCCTAGCAGTGCAGGCATTTTTGTGAGCAGCTTCACATCCATGTATGTACTGCCCATGTTGGTCGAGTTTACATCCGTCGAAGGTCTGGCAATAATCTCCACCTGCCGTAGTCCGGTTGCCTTCACCTTCATCTGCAAGCGCAGGTTCATATTGCGTCTTAAGTCTACCTGCTGTACCCCCTGCTCCATACCCAGGTATTGGTACTGCAAAGTATATTCACCTGCTGGCAGGCTAACGCTGAACCGCCCTCTGTCGTCTGCACTAATCGTTCTGTTGCCAGGATTAATCAGAATATAGGCTCCTGGCAGTGTCTCTCCTGATTGGCTGGTTACTGTACCGGAAAGTTCATAATGCCTTTCCTGCCCTATGGCAGAGCCGGAACAAAGCAGGCAAATTATCAGAAGCAGTGTTAGCGAGATGGCAAACCTGTGCATGGAAGTTTGTTTTGGTGAGTCGAAGGGTCAAAAGCAATTTACAAATTCCATCATAAAATTGTGTGCAAACATGAATTAAAATAAAAGCAGAAAAGGCCCCCGGAAACCGAAGGCCTTTTTCAAATGAAGAAGACTACTACCTAGTTAATTAAACTTCTTCAAGATTATAATACTTTTTATTGTCCAGCTGGTCTCACATCCCAGAAAATACGGGTTGTGGCTTCGTCACCACCTATCGCGGTTGCAGCAGCATTCACAGCATCAGGGTTCAGCGTACGCTCGGTCGGCGGATAAGGATAACGCACCGGCACTACGTTGTAAGCTGGTCTGTACTGCGGATCTGGCGCTTGCAGTTGTGGATAGTCCAATCTGCGGAACTCTGTCCAGGCATGGAACGGACGCTCATAAAGGGCAATCCACTTCTGTACGCCAAGTGCTCTGCGCTGAGCATCTGTAAGTGTTCCACCACTACCAGGAGCAGCAAGTGCGGCTAAACCGGCAGCTACATCAGGCTGAGCGAAATAACTTGTTAAGGCAGCCGCATCAGTTATTCCCCAGATCTCCATAGAGGCTGTGATAGCTCTTCTGAAATGGTCTGCAGGAACAGCTGAGATAAATCCACGGGCAGCAGCCTCAGCTAAGTAGAACTCTACTTCGTCATAACCCAACACGATAGCAGGACGGTCAGGAGCTGTAATGGCAGGATTTACTTTCGAGAAGTTAGCATAGGTGTTGTTGTTACCATAGATACCTCCTACATAGGCGCCATTAAGCTGTGTGAAGTAAGCGGCACGACGTGGGTCATTCAGCTCATTCATTCTGTTGATCAGTGTAGCAGAAGGCACAAAGTCGTTACGACCGCTCTGCACCAGGTTTGTCCACACAGGGTTTACGTTTGGTGTAGTAGCTGTGTATCTGAAAACAGCCTGATCAGCAGTAGACTTGAATACATTTGGAGCAGCTTCGCTGGCAGCCTGCTGGGCACGGCTCGGATTTACATCGGCTACCGTCATACCTAGCTTCAGCTTAAGCGAGTTGGCATACATGATCCAACGGGCTACGTTGCCACCGTAGATCAGGTCAGCGCCACCAAAGCTGGCAGCACCTGAATTCTGATTCAGAGTTGCGATGGCAGCATCCAGTCTGGCAAACAGGTCTTCGTAGATAGCGGCATCATCGTCATAGCTAGGGTAGATAATGTCACGGTTCAACGCCTCAGAATAAGGGATGTCACCGAACGTATTTACCAGCACAGACCAGGTGTACACTTCCATTACCTCGATTATAGCCAGTTGGTTAGCCTTCACAGCAGCATTCAGCGCCTGATCTTTATTGATCACGATAGAAGCCTCTCTGAAGTCCATCAGCACATCACGATACAAAGTGAACCAGAAGTTCTGAGGAATGTTACGGCTTACTAAGTCATACCGGCTTTCCTCTGGATATGTAGTGTTAGCCCAGTGCTGTGATATCAGCCTGAAGATGCCGGAGTTCACGTTAGGGGTTACCATTTGGTCTACCAGGTTACGCTGCGCATTAGAAAAAAGCATCGGTGCAGGTACCGCAGTAGGGTTTTTCGGGTCTCTCAAATCCTCTTCCCATTCATCCGTACAGCCGACGAATACCAAGGCGAGCATGAGGAATGCAAATATCTTTTTCATATTATTCATTATTAAAATCTTGCTCTTACGTTAAAGCCTACATTACGCATAGTAGGATAGGCACCACTCTGATAGCCAAGTGACTGAGTACCAGCACTCAGACCTTCTTCCGGATCAGAGTATGGCGTGTTCTTGTGGAAGATGTAAAGGTTACGACCATAGATTGACAGGTCTATACCCTGGAACACCTTGAATCTGGACACAAGGGACTCTGGCAGAGCGAAGCCCAAAGTAGCCTCTCTCAGCTTCACATAGCTGGCATCGTACACATGCATTTCTGGCGGGTTGTTGTAACCCATGGCATAGAATACTTCTACACGTGTATCGTTAGGCGTGCCATCTTCTTTCACACCTGGCAGAATCATACCACCGCTGTTTTCAGCGTAGCTACCATCGGCGTTTCGAACAATTGGGTTACGAACCGGGTTGCCCAGGTCGTTAGTGAACGAAGTGTTATCCGGAATACCAGTGTACTGACCATAAGCCTGGTCAAGTGAGAATACGCTGCCACCTTGCTTCACATCAATCAGGAAGCCCAAAGACACGCCCTTGTAGCGGAATGTGTTAGACACACCACCTACCCAGTCAGGGTTAATGTCACCGATGTTGGTGTTGGCGTTTCTGTTAGACAGATACAAACCGTTGGCACCTACTACACGCTGTCCCTGATCGTTGTACACGAAACCAGCACCTCTGATGATACCGAACGGCTCACCTTCGGCTGCGTTAAGCGATACACCACCCTGGAAGGCTGCAATCTGGTAGTTCTGGATTGGACCAAGGTCCTCTACCATACTTCTGTTTCTGGTCCAGTTCGCATTGATCGTCCAGGAGAAGTCATCTGTCTTGATCGGAGAGCCGAAAGCAGAAACCTCAAAGCCTTTGTTTACCACCTCACCGGCGTTAATCCACTGGGCGTTATAACCAGTAGCTCTTGAGAGCGGCACGTTTAGGATCTGGTCTACAGAGCTTGCGTTGTAATACGTTACGTCAAAACCAGCACGGGCATCCATGAAGGTGAATTCCGCACCAATTTCCCAGCTTTTCGTACGCTCTGGCTTCAGGTCAGGGTTGTTTCTGGTACTGTTAACAGATGCCAGCGAAGTAGAGCCAAAAGGTGCTATCAAGTTATACACATCAAACACGCTCAGTGGCTCTGCCATGTTACCTACCTCAGCATAGTTGGCTCTGATCTTACCGTAGGTAAACCAGAAGTTAGGCTCTAAAAGTTCAGAGAACACGAAGCTACCAGAGATTGATGGGTAGAAATAGTCTCTGTTAGCAGGAGGAAGTGAAGAAGACTGGTCAACACGTGAAGCTACGTCAATGAAGGCCAGGTCTCTGTAGCCTAATGTGGCACTAGCGAAGTAACCGTTCACACGTAGACGGGTGTCTTGCTCAACCGGAGGGCCAAGCGGGTTGCGTGAGTTGGAAAGCGAGTACAGACGTGGCACCACCAGACCACCGTTTGTGGTAGAGCGGATGAATGATCTCTTCGTATCGCGGATGTTTGTACCGATCGTGGCTTTAAAGTTTAAGTCTTCAGTGAAGTCTCTGTCAATGTTCGCCATCAGGTCGTAGTTAGCTTCGCTGAAACGACCATTGTGTCTGGTATAGCTTGATACACCTACAGAACCTACTGCATAGCGCTCTTCACGGATTTCGTCATAAGTATCCAATGAAGCACGGCCCATGATGTTCAACCAGTCAGTCAGTTTGTAATCCAAACGAACATAACCCAAAGCACGGCGTCTGTTGTCAGTGTTGAAGTTTTCGTAACGAGTCCAGTATGGGTTGTCGAAGAACATAGGACGAGGGTCGTTCCAGGCTCTTGGGTTCCAGGTTACGTTTTCACGTGTGTCCAGGTAAGCACGCTCCTGCTCTTTCAGGTCTACGTCAGTTCCCCACCACTGTCTGAAGCCCTGGTTCGGGTTCAGGCCACTGTAACCAGTACCATAACGGCCAATACCGTCAGTCTCAGTAAAGTTAATAGAGGTCGTGGCTGTTAGCCTGTCAACAAGGTCGTATGATGTTGAGAAACTGATGAAGTTTTTCGTCACATTGGAGTTTGGCAGCATACCATCATTGCTGTTGCGGCCATAGTTTACTTTAAAGAAACCTTTATCGCTGGTGCCATCAATTGCGATGTTGTGCGATGTGCCATAAGTAGTTTCAAAGAAAGTAGTCGGGTCATTTGCGCCGGGCACCCAAGGTGTAGGTCGGCCAAAATTAGGAGACGTGCGGTCAAAAGAATCCCAGTTCCAAACAAGCAGGTTCGGATCGAAACGAGGACCGGCAGAACCGTCTTCGTTCAATACAACCACTCTCTCAGGAGTTCCGTCACCGTCAACGTCATTGGCGTAAAAGCCAGGATACTCATCGCTATAAACGGCACCTGGATAGCCTCTGCCATACTCCTTCTGGTATCGGGTATAAGTGCTCTTATCCAGGAAGCCCCAGTTGGCACCCGAGTTGATCGTCACACCAATACCTTGTCTTTTAGAACCTCTTTTGGTAGTGATCATCACAACACCGTTAGCAGCACGCGAACCATAAAGCGCTGTTGCAGCGGCACCTCTCAGGATCGTCATCGACTCAATGTCGTCCGGGTTGATGTCGGCTGCGGCGTTACCATAGTCATAACCACCACGGCCAGTTTGCTGGTTACCAGTGTTGTTGGTAGAGTTATCTAGCGGAACACCGTCTACTACGAAGAGTGCCTGGTTAGCACCGCCGATAGACTTGTTACCGCGGATGATCACGTTAGTAGAACCGCCCAGGTTGTTGTTCTGAGTTACCTGCACACCAGCCACACGACCAGAAAGTGCATTAGTAAAGTTCTGCTGACGAGTTTGGGCAACTTCCTCACCTCCTACAGACTGCGCTGCATAAGGAAGTTCGTTTCGGGTACGCTCGATACCGAGGGCTGTTACCACAACCTCACCCAGCTGACGGGTATCGGTTCCCAGGGATACGTTCACGGTAGTTGCATTGCCGATTGGCCGCTCAATAGTCTGATAGCCTACAAAGCGGAACACAAGTGTATTGCTGCCTTCCGGCACATTCACAGTATAGGTACCGTCTGCCCTGTGGCAGTACCCACTGTAGTGCCTTTCACCAGGACTGTAACCCCTGGCAGCGGCTGATTGGTAGTAGCGTCTGTCACCGTACCGGTGATCGCCCTGACTTGAGCCATGGCCTCGTGGATCAAGGCCGACACAAGCAGCAGGCATAGCATTAAAATTTTTTTCATTGCGCTGTTTGTTTAGGTAAGAATTAATTCAAAATAGTTAAGGTGTTATTTTTACTATGCTGGCTAGCAGCCATAGTCTGTATGTTCTATATTGAAAATTGAGCACAGGCTTGCTCTGTCTTTTGATCACCTCCTTCTTCTATCAATTCCTTCGTTCCTGACATTTGATACTGAAGATGCTACCATCAACAAGGATTTCTGCGACTCAGGTTACCTATAGTGCTGACACCAGCACATTTAGGAAACAGTTACATAATCCAAATCAGATAATCATCCTCTACAGATCACTGTATCAGACACCGGGAAAACTGGAGCAGGTTAAATTATTTGTCAAAATAAGGATACAGCCATCGTTAGAACAGACAGTAAAGTCTGAACATAACAGGCTAATAGCCTTAACAGCAGGCTATGCTACATCAAAAATTGTTTAGGAGGCCGCTAGTTTGGCTGAAATAGGTAAGCGGCAGTGGGGTAAAAATGACTCTGAGAGTAGTAGAGGTCTTTTCATTGTTTTATTTGTTTAAGGTGAGAGATATTCAATTATAAAGAATGTTTTCGGCTTTCACAAATATTTAATGCGTTTTTTGATCTCAAACACTCATCCTGATCATCCTCACAGGGCATTTTAGGTACTTCTTGCATCAGCAGATTTCGAGCAAAACGGTAAAAGCTCCTCTTTATACGATAAAGTGTCAGAAAGGATAAATTTATTCAATATTATAGTAGAAAAATTAAATTTATAAAACATAAGCTGTACATAATCAAGATCTTAGGTCATCCCAGAACAGCACTTAACTACTTCTACAACTTCCGACATATAGCGTCTGTGCGCTTAATTTGGAAGCACAAAAAAAGCCCGCTCCTTTGGGAGCGGGCTAATCAAATGCTTTTATAAGGCGTTTAGCTCATCAGTTGAAAAACAGCGAAGGCGGATACATACGCCAGACCTGTCATATACACCAGCTGCGCCAGCGGCCACATCCAGCTCTTAGTTTCGCGACGTACAATGGCCAGGGTGCTGATGCACTGCATGGCAAAGGCATAAAACACAAGGAGCGAGAAGGCACGGGCTGGCGTAAAGAACGGATTGCCATCGGCATCCTTCTCTGACATTAGCTTGTCTTTTATCGTGCTCACGTTCTCTTCCTCTCCTATGCTATAGATAGTGGAGATCGTGCCCACAAACACCTCACGTGCGGCAAAGGAGGTAAGCAGTGCTATACCTATCTTCCAGTCGTAACCCAGCGGGCGTATAGCTGGCTCAATCGCCTGCCCGAACTTGCCCGCATAGCTCGACTCCAGCTGGTAGGCAGCCACCAGGTTATCGGTTTGTTCTTCGCCAAATCCTTTTGCCTGTGCCTCTACCGTGGCACGCTCCTCGGCACGCTCAAAGCTATCGCCAGGACCGTAAGAGGCCAGCACCCATAGGATAATGGAAACCGCCACGATGATCTTACCTGCTTCCAGCACAAACGTCTTGGACTTCTCAAAAATAGTGA
The DNA here is from genome assembly GCF_000277005.1 of Pontibacter sp. BAB1700. Taxonomy (NCBI): domain Bacteria; kingdom Pseudomonadati; phylum Bacteroidota; class Cytophagia; order Cytophagales; family Hymenobacteraceae; genus Pontibacter; species Pontibacter sp. BAB1700. Next base: position 28,760 of record NZ_AKIS01000102.1, read on the forward strand.
GCCCCACGTTTTTCCAGCGCGGCATCTTATACACCGGAAACTCCATGATGAAGTAGCTGCGCTCGCGGGCCTTCAGCAACACCTTTAATAAAAGTGCTGAAAATATAGCAGACAGGAAGCCCAACAGGTATAAACCCATCAGCACAATGCCCTGCAGATTCAGGAAGCCGAAGTAGTATACCTCTGGTACCACCAAGGCAATTAACACCGTGTATACCGGTATGCGGGCCGAGCAGCTCATCAGCGGCGTCACGAAGATCGTGATCATGCGGTCTTTCCAGTTCTCAATGGTGCGTGCCGACATGACAGCAGGTACGGCACAGGCTACGCCCGATATAAGCGGCACCACACTTTTACCGTTCAGACCGAACTTACGCATGATCTTATCCATCATGAAAGTCACGCGAGCCATGTAGCCGGTTTCTTCCAGAATGGCAATGAAAGCAAACAATATCGCAATCTGGGGTATAAAGATCAGTACACCACCCAAACCGGCGATTACGCCCTCTGTGAGCAGGTTGATCAGCGGTCCGCTGAAGTTCTCCTGGATAAGTGTATTGAGTCCGGCTATACCTTCGTCAATCAGGTCCATGGGGTAACTGGCCCAGGCAAACACGGCCTGAAACACCAGGAACAGCAGCGCCAGGAAGATCAGATAGCCGAACACACGGTGCGTCAGCACCTGGTCGATCTTGTTGCTGAACTTCTCCTCTTCTTTGGCTTTCTCTATGCGCACCACATCGAGCAAGAGCTCGTTAATGCGCACATAGCGTGCTATCGTTTCGCTGGCCTGCACTGTATTTGACTTAAAGTCGGCCGACTCTAGTAGTTGCGCTATCCAAACTCTATCTTGCTCGGACAGGAAGCGCAGGTTTTTATATTGATGAGCGTAGTGTAGCGCCAGGTAATCGTTTCGAAGGTCGAAACGCGCTTTGATCTGGCTAACCACCTCCTTCAGCTCTTCCGGAATTTCAAAGAAAGTAGCCTTGGCAGGGGTCAGCTGCTGTGACATTACAATTTTGAGTGCGGCTATACCGATACCCTTGCGGGCATTGAGTGGAATAACAGGCACACCCAGTTCGCGTTGCAGCGCATCAACATCGATCTTCACACCCTCTGTCTCTGCCACGTCCATCATATTGAGGGCCAGTACGGCAGGTATGCGCAGATCTACCAGCTGGGTAAACAGCAGCAGGTTACGCTTCAGGTTAGAGGCGTCAGCCGTTACAATGACAAGATCCGGGTTATGCTTGGAGGCCGGATCGTAGAGCAGGTCAATGATCACACGCTCGTCCAGCGACTTAGGATACAGGCTGTAGGTGCCGGGCAGGTCAATGATCTGCGCTTTCAGGTTGGGAGTGATGTGGCTGATGCCTGTCTTCTTGTCGACAGTAACGCCCGGGAAATTGCCCACCTTCTGGTTAAGGCCTGTGAGTTGGTTGAATAGTGAAGTTTTACCCGAATTCGGGTTGCCAATCAAAGCAATTTTAGCCACCGGCTGATGGAGCGTTGCTTTTTTGGCTTCTGGCGCTTCCGCCTCTATGGTAACAGCCATGTGGTAATAAATCTACTTCAGCAGAATGGTTTCAGCTTCGTCTAAACGCAAAGAAAGCGTATAATCATTCACAATGATCGTGACAGGGTCACCAAAGGGGGCCTTGCTGTTCAGTTTTACAGCTGTGCCAGGTATGCAACCCATCTCCAGCAGCTTGAGTGCCATCTCAGGGTCATTCAAACAGCATATCTCCCCGCTCTCCCCGATCTTCAGATCGCGCACACTCTTCTGGGCCTGTGTTTCTTCTGTCCTATTACGCACGATTTCTCTTCTTTTATTTAGACTCGTTATAAACAACTGCAAGATACAAGCTGTTCCCCGGTATTGCAAAAGAATAAGGCTGATGATTTGGATATGAGGTAATTTGAAGATCTGAGACAGATTGATTTGCTAATTGTTTTATGCGCTTGTGTATTAAACAGAGAATTACAGCTTGTACACCCTGGCAAACCAGTTCTCACTTTCTCCCATTCCTCGTCATCTGAAATTCCCCGAGTTCCTAAGCTTACTCCGAGAAGAAGATGCGCTTGACGCGGGTGCTGACGTTGGTGAGGAGCTCGTAAGGGATGGTGCCGATGCGCTGCGCCAGCTCGACCAGCGTGAGCTGCGGGCCGAACACCGTGACTTCATCGCCAACTTTGGCAGGTATGCCGGTTACGTCGATCATGCACATGTCCATGCACACATTGCCGATGATGGGTGCCCGACGGCCGTTGATAAGCACCTGCCTGCGCCGTTGCTGAAGCGGCGGTCGTAGCCGTCGGCGTAACCAATGGCGATGGTGGCGATGGTCTTGTTGGTGTCGGCTATACCTTTGCGGCTGTAGCCCACGGTTTCGCCCTGCCTAATGTGCTTTACTTGCGAGATGGTGGTTTTGAGTGTGCTGACTGGCTGCAGCGCCTCCTGCTCTGAACCAGTGGACTCTACCCCGTACAGCCCTATACCTAAGCGCACCATGTCCAGCTGATGCTCCGGAAAACGTACGATGCCCGCCGAGTTGAGAATGTGCTTGAGCACGGTATAGCCGAGGCGCTCCTCTACCTCCGCAGCCAAGGCCGTGAAGTTCTGCAGCTGCATGCGCGAGAAATCGTCGTGCAGGGCTTCGTCGGCTCCGGCCAGATGGCTAAAGGTGCTCACCACCCGCACCTGCGGATGCCGGGCAAGCAATGTGAATAGCTCGTCGAAGTCATCCCCCGTGAAGCCAAGGCGATGCATACCCGTATCGAGCTTGAGGTGGATCTTGTAGCTGACGTCGGGCTGGGCAGTGGCCAGAAAATCGCGGAGTAGCTCCAGCGAGTAAATCTCGGGCTCGAGGCTGTACTGGTGCAATTTAGCCAGACTGTCAGGAGAGGGGTTCATCACCATAACCGGCAACGTGATGCCATGCTCGCGCAGGCTCACGCCCTCGTCCACGTAGGCCACTGCCAGGTAATCTACCCGGTGGAACTGCAGCAGGTTGGCTACCTCAAAGCTGCCGCTGCCGTAGGCGAAGGCTTTCACCATCACCATCAGCTTAGTACCCAAGGCCAGTTTGGAGCGGTAGTAATTCAGGTTGTGCACCAGCGCATCCAGGTTCACTTCGAGCACCGTGCCGTGCACCTTCTGCTGAAAAGCCTGCACGATCTTCTCGAAACCAAATACACGGGCGCCCTTTACCAGCACCAGCTCGTTTCGGAACTGCTCGGAACTGAACTGCTGCAGGAATTCAGCTGTGCTGGCATAAAATGCCGTGTCGCCACTAAATTTAGTGCCGTATGCCTGTATGGTAGGCCCAATCCCGATCAGGCGCTCTACCTGATGGGCTTTGGTCAGGGCAGCCACCTCATTGTAGAGTTTCTCCTCCGCCATACCCGACTCCAGCAGATCGGAAATTATAAGTGTGCGCCTCCCCCGTTTCGGCTGACTGGCCAGCAGATCAAGCGCGATGGATAAGCCTGCCAAGTCATTGTTGTAGGTATCGTCGATCAGGTAGCAGCCGTTGATGGCTTCTTTCATTTCGAGGCGCATGGCCACGGGCTGCAGCCGGTCCATGCGGTCCTGTATGGCTGTCAGGTCGATGCCGCGCTGCAACAGCACTGCCAGACAGTGCAGGGCATTCTCCACGGAAGCATCGTCTGTGAAAGGTATAGCCAGGCTGTGCTGCTCGCCCCGGTAGGTATAGCTCACGATAGTTTTATGGCCCGAGACCGTGCTGCCGCTGAGCTGCACATCCGCCTGCTCCTTTCGGGACCAGGTGAAAGTAGGTATATTTTGCGCCTGCACCGCCTCGTGCACCAGCTCGTGGTCGCGGCAATAGAAGAGTAATTCCACCTGACTGAACAGCTGCAGCTTTTCCTCCACCTTCTGCCGGCGGTCGGCAAAGCCTTCGTCGTGGGCGCTGCCAATGTTGGTAAACAGACCGAGTGTAGGCTGAATCACCTGCTGCAGCCGTTGCATCTCGCCCGGCTGTGAGATTCCCGCCTCGAATATGCCGAAGGTATGGTTGGTGTCGAGCTGCCAGACCGACAGCGGCACGCCAATCTGGGAGTTGTAACTGCGCGGGCTTTTCACCACCAGCTCCTCCGGGCTCAGCAGTTGGGCCAGCCACTCCTTCACAATGGTTTTGCCGTTGCTGCCGGTTATGCCCAGCACAGGTATACGGAACTGCCCCCGGTGCCATGCTGCCACGGCCTGCAGCGCCTTTAAGCTGCTTTGCACCTGCAGGATGTTGGCCTCCGGGTATAGCTCACCCAAACCCTCTGACTCTTCCGCCACAAACTGCCGCACCCCCAGCTTGTACAGCTGACTCAGGTATACATGCCCGTCGTTGTGGCGCCCTTTAATGGCAAAGAACAGCGTGCCCGCAGGCTGCGACAGCTTGCGGCTGTCGGTGAGCAGGTGCACCACAGGGCTGTCCTGCAGCAGCTGTACCACAGTGCCTCCTGTAATGGCTTGAAGCTGGCGAAAGGTGAGCATAAACAAATCGGTTTTCAGTCTCAAAGATACTATTTCGGATGAAGGGTTGTGAGGAGCGGCAAAGAATTAAAGCGCCGGGCAATCAATGTCAAAACATGAATGCGTGGAACTATATAGCAGCATTTTAGAAATCAAAACGATACCTTTGCGCTCTTTTAATTTGAAATGGAAACAACGAACACTAAACCATACTACGCGGCAGGTATAGCAGCCTTTGTCATCTGGGGCTTTATACCTTTTCCGCTCAAGGCGCTGGCCGACTACCCCAGCGGTCAAATCCTGTTCTTCCGGGTGGCTTTGTCTGTCGTGCTGCTGTTGCTGATCACGGTACTGTTCCGGCGCAAGAACCTGATGCAGACATTGGCACTAGTAAAGGCATCGAAACCACGAGAGGCCCGGAAATTTTTGCTCTTTACATTTCTGGGCGGCTCGCTGCTGACCATCAACTGGCTGGCCTTTATCTATGTCATCAACCACATCAACATCCAGACCGGCTCTTTCTCATACCTGCTCTGCCCCATCCTGACGGCGGTGCTGGGCTTTGCACTGCTCAAAGAGGAGTTGCGTGCAAACCAGTGGGTGGCCATTGGGCTAAGTGCCCTTAGCTGCGTGCTAATCGGGACAGGTGAGCTGACGAGCCTGCTGTTCAGTCTGCTGATCGCGCTGAGCTATGCCTTCTACCTGATCACCCAGCGCATCCTCAAGGTATACGACAAGATCGTGCTGCTCACGCTGCAGCTTTTGCTCTCTTTTGTGTTCATCGCACCTTTTTACGGTCAGCTCAAAGGAAGCTCCGAAGTGGCACTGGACGGTCATTTCTTTCTGATGACAGGTATACTAAGTGCTCTTTTCACGGTGCTGCCGCTGTTCCTGAACCTGTATGCGCTTAAAGAACTCACCTCAGGCACGATTGGCATCCTGATGTACATCAACCCGATCCTCAACTTCGTGGTGGCTTTCCTGTACTTCAACGAGGAGACCACCGCTGTAAAGGTGGCGGCTTATATCCTGATCTTTATCTCGGTGATCATCTACAACATCAACCTGAAAGGCCGCAAGAAGACAGGGGCCGGTATGGTCATCCCGCCAGTGGGCACTACGGCGGTGTTGAAGTAACACTTACTTGCCAGAAAACAGAGAGGCCATACCTGCTATGCGTACAGGTATGGCCTCTTTTAGGTTTATATTCGTTCTTACTGGTCTACCCGACCACCTTCCACGCGACGGCCTGTCGGCGTGCGTGGTCTAGGACGCTGGTCAGGGTTTTCTTCCAGTTGTCTCTGCTTATCCAGCTCCACTTTGGCACGGGCAGCTGAATCCACGTTAGCAGGCAAGTCACCGAAGCGGTCGGCTTGCTCCCCGGTTTCAGCAGTACGGCCCACTGGTGCAGGGCGCGGGTTATTCAGGTTTTGGGTAGACTTGCTTCGCTCTGTTATTGCCTCAGAGGTACTCGTGTCATCCGTAGGGTTCGAGGCCGGCCTATCGCCGCAAGCCACCGTGATGGTAGCCATAAAGGCAGCGGCAACTCCGGTCTTTAGTATATTTTTCAGGTTTTTCATGGTCGTTTCAAAATATTAGTCTTCTCTGATTTCTAACGTCCAACCTGTCTATTTGGTTGTAATACAGCCTTCCCGCCCCTTCGTTGGCATTATGGGATCTCAGCCCTTATGCTTAAAACCCGAATCCTACTCTCACGCCCGTATGCACCTTCTGCTGCTCCTGAAACGAGGTGAAGAAATCAACGCGAAGCACCTTGAAGATATGCTCTATACCTAAGCCGAGCTCCAAATAGTTTTCTGACTTGCGTGTGTTCAGGTAATGCAGGCTCACCACCTCCTGCCACTTCAGGCGGCGGAAGAGCGGGATCTTGTTGAACAGAAAGCCATTGAAGTGATGTTCGTAATGCCCCTCCAGGTAGCGGCTGTTGGTGCTATACCGGTAGTAGTCGAGGAGTTGGAAGCCGGTGTACACCCCTGCGAAGATGGTGCGGTTGCCGTTGAAGTGGCGGTAGTCCATCAGTCGCATATTCTCCTTGCCCCAGAAAGTGCCCGCCGTGAAGCTGTACTCGCTGCTGCCTAATAAGCCCAGACTGAAGTCGTCGGAGATGCGCAGCGCTACGGTCGTGTACTTCACATCGCCACCGAGCGCCTTAATGCCTCCCCGGTAGCCCAACGAAAAAGTAGGCCAGCGCGAGCCAATATTGATCTTGCGGTCGGGTCGGGAGATATAGTTCAGACCCGGACGGAAAGCTACGGTAAAGGCGGCCGTCAAGGCCTGATGCGGTTCGAAAGTGGCATCTGCCAACTCTGCATTCTCCGGTACATTGGAGGTAAAACTGCCGCTGCTGCTTTCCCGGAAGGTATAGTCGGTGGAATTCTCGAGCGGCATCCGGTGGCTGTAGTCCAGTGATGTGAGTATCGTAACGCCATTGAATATCTCAGAGCGGTAATTCACCCGGGCATAGTCGCGCTGGTAGAGCTTCAGGTAGTTGCGCTGCAGCAGCAAGGTATAGATCGTGTTGGCAAATGGCGAGATCGGGTTGGTGGAGTTGATCTGGTCCACGAAGCGGCCGCCCTCCACCGAAACCGAGCTCCGCTTGATGGGGTCGTAGGTATAGTTCAGGCGCAGTTTGGCGTTGAGCTTCTCGTTTGCCAGTCCGTAGCGGATGGTCGGTTCTATTTCGTAGTGGCGACGGTCTTCAAAACTCTGGCGATACTCCATGCCTACGTTTAACACAGTGCCCTCCACAGTGTTGTACTGCAGCACGCTCGGTCCACCGGTCAGACTCAGCAAAGGGTCTATCCGGAAATAGTGGCGGTCGTAGGTGTTGCTGTAGGTATAGCCGCGCATAAAGAAATTGCCAAAGGTCGGCTTGTTCCGGATACGGTCCAGGGAGTCTTTGTATACCCGTGACTCCCGGATGACCTCCAGACTGTCTTTGCGCTGGTAGTCGACTTGCTCTTCCTCAGTCAGCGGCACCGGTCTGATTTCGGCCCAGTAGGCGGAATCGCGGGTGTTCGCCTCCTTCTCCACGACCAGCACTTCACGGCTGAATAGCTTTTCATCATGTATGGCAGGCTGCTCCTCAGGCGCAACCTCCTTCGGCTTGATCACCCGGGCTCGCTGCCGTCGGGCAGGTTTCACTTCCACCGCAACGGCATCTTCCACCACTTCCGGTTCCGGCTCCACTACGGTCGGTGGACGACTGTAAGCAGGCTGCACCCTGTAGTTAGAGTACACACCTGTGGCATAGCCACCGCCCTTGAATCCAAGTCCTGATGCCTCGAATGTAAAGCGCTGCGACACCGGCATCCACACATGGTCCTGCACCGGCGCGTATACCTGCCGCACCCGGATGAAATCGACGAAATCGATGCCTGCGTTTTTGGTGAGGGTCAGGTCAGTGCTGTGAATGCGCCAGGTACCATCCACAATGTAGATATTTCCTTGAAAAACCGGATCGTTTTTGCGCCTTGGAATGACTTTGATCTTGTTGATGGTGCGTCCGTTTTCTTCAAAGGCCCCCTGGTACTCGAAACGGTAAAAGAAGAGGGCATTGTTGGCCAGCGGCGATACGAAGCCCCGTTCGCTCAGGCCTTGTACTTTGAGCAGATTATCATAAAAGCTGATGTTCATCTCCGAGGCCTGATTGAAGCTGAAGCCCTGTTTCTTGCCGCTCACTTTAGAGGAGATGATGCGCTCGTTTACCTTATTCGGCTTTTTGAAATGCAACTCCGACACCGACTCAGACAGGTATACGATGCCCGTGTCCACATCCACTACCCGCACACCGAGTACTTTGCCAGGCACTTTGTCCATGCGGGCCACGCCTTTCATGTATACCCGGGCGCTCCAGGCATTCACTTCGTCGCGGTGGTACTTGCGCAGCCGGATGGCGTTGCGCATGATGCCGTAGGCCGGATCTTCGTCGGCAGCTTTCACGACTACTTCTTTCAGGTTGAGCACCTCCGGCATTAGCTGCACGTTCAGTTCCTGCGTTCCATCACCTATGGTCACCGTCTCGATGCGAGCCCGATAGCCGACATACTTAAACTCCAGGGTATAGTCCCGGCTGGTAGTTGCAGTTGGTAATTGCCCTGATCGTTGGAGGCGGTGCCGCTAGCAGCCTCTTTGATATAGATGCTGGCAAAAGGCAGGCCCTGGTTGTTCTCGTCTGTGATGCGTCCACGCAGGGTGCCCGCCATGGTGATGGCCGGCAACAGGTATAGCAGGAAGAGTAAAAAAGCAGGGCGCATGTACGGAAGCTCTTATTTGGAGTGTTATGCTTTACAATTTAAGAACTAACGACAAAACCCGCCTCTCGTGTTTAGCTTTTTCAGAAATTAAGCTCCTCAAACTTTTTACAGGTATACGCTTTTGCATTACTATACCTTAGAAAACCCCAGTGCACGCTATCCTTCAGCATCATGTAACAGGCGCGGCAGCATCTGGCAAAGACTCAGCCGCAGCTATACCTTGGGCAGCTTCGTTTCGTGCGCCTCAATCTCACGCTGCGACAGCCGGTTTTTGTAACGTACATTCAGCACCACCCCTACCAGCACCAGCCCCATACCTGTGTAAGTTGCCAGCTCGAAGTGCTCGTCGAACAAGATAAAACCTAGCGATAGTGCATAAATGATTCCGATGAAGTTAAGATTCGCCACCTTAGAGATTTCCTCTGCCTGATACGACATTGTCATGTAGTATTGCCCCAGTTGCGTAAGCACGCCTACCAGCAATAGAATGCCCCAGTCCCAGCCATCAGGCTGCACCCAGTTGAAGATAGAGTAAATACCCGAAATCGGGAGCGCCACCAGCGGGAAGTAAAACACGATCACCAGCGGGTGCTCCCGTGTGTTCAGGCGCCGGATAAAGTTATAGGCCAGGCCTGAGAACACGGCACTCATTACGCCCAGCCACACATAAAACGAGTCGGCACTGGCATCAAACCCCTCAATGACAAGAATTCCTGCAAACGACACCGCAAAGAACACCCACTGCCAGGATCTGACCTTCTCCTTCAAAATAAAAATACCCATGATCGTGGTAAAGATGGGTGACAGATATTGTAGCGTAGCCGCCGTGGCTAAGGGTATATTTTGCAGCGTTGTAAAGAACAGCATGAGTGCCATGGCTCCGGCCGCACCGCGGGCTATCAGCAAGCCATAGTTGCTGCCCCATACGCTTATCCGCTTAGCGCGCAGCACGACGAAGCTCATCACCAGCGACACCACCGAACGGAACAAAATCACTTCAATGGCAGGTATATGCGGCACCATTTTCACGCACACATTCATGAGCGAGAAAAACAGCGTAGACAGTAGCATGTACCTGACTCCTTTTGAAAACATACTTAATTCTATTTTTGAAACCACAAAGGTGGGGGGAATTAGGTTGATTTGCGTAATTTAATTGTGGTATTGCTAACTTGTTTTTAGTTGGCAATAGCGCAACTCTTGCAAGCCCAAACTTGTTTTAAACAGGAGCAAAACGAACGATTTGGAACGACAGAAAAAACAGAAAACCTATACGCCGAAAGAGGCCCTGATCAAGGCGGCAGCTTATTGTGCTTACCAGGAGCGCACCCAGCAGGAAGTACGCACGAAGTTGTATACCTATGGACTTGAACCGGACGATGTAGAGGAGATTATTGTGCGGCTGGGTCAGGAAAAGATGCTGGATGAAGAACGCTATGCACAAGCCTATGTGCGCGGCAAGTATGGCCTCAAGAAGTGGGGGCGCCGCAAGATCACGCAGGGCCTCAAAGCCAAGGGCATCTCAGACTACTGCATCAAGCAGGGCTTGAAAGAGATCGACTATGATGTGTACGAGGAGAATCTGAAGCAGCTGCTTGAGAAAAAGAACGCCACCGAAAAAGAAAAGAACCCCTTCGCCCGACGCCAAAAGCTAACTTATTATCTGGTTAGCAAAGGCTATGAAAATGATTTGGTGCAGGATGCGATTAAAAGTTTGGGAGTTTAGGAGTTTGGGAGTTGAAGAGTTATTTGGGCTGTAACGACATTACACCCCTCGCTCGCCTCTGGCGAGTGTGAGCTATTTGGCGGACTCTGGCCGCCCGTCTTTATACCTTTTTTGTCATCACGACGATAGGAGAGATCTGGTTCGTTGAAAGGATTGAACAACTTTACCAGTCAAACTAACGCCTCTTCGGCATCTCCGGATTCTGAATACGCCGCTGCGGCACCAGCACCACTTTACGACCGGTAATCTCCTCCAGCATAGGCTTGAGCACTTTCTCGGCATTTACCTGCGTCTGGCGCAGTATACCTGACTCCAGGGCAGCTTCCTTTACATTGCTTTCTGCATAGCGGTAACTCTCCTGCACCAGGTCTGCATCCTGAAAGTATGTGTTCTCTTTCGAAAAGACTTTGGACTTGTTGTGGTCTATTTTATAGTAGCAGATCTCGGGTTCCGGTAAGCTGATCTGCACGAGTGAGTCGCCTTGGAAGAAGATATCCTGTTCGGTGAGTCTGGTAAAATCAATGCAGCCTACGGCTTCACCCGTCACGATCAGCACTACTTTAGAATTAGGTACCCAGCGCGACACGTTTTTCTCATACTCCACCACGTCTTTGAAATTATACCGCACCAGCTCCATTTTCCCGAGCTCTTCTACTGTGGTTAGGATGGTGTTGTGGTTGACGATGACTTCGGGTTGTTGCTCGTCGGGTCCAAAGGTGGCCTTTACCTGGCGCCAGACAAACCAGCCTACTATTAGCAGCAAAACAAAAGGAAGCAGACGAAACAATAGTCGGATAAGGGGCGTGAGCATTTTTATGTCTTTGTGATCGCTATTGTCTACACAGCAATTATGGTGCTAAAGTTCAAATTCGCTACAGAGCTATACCCAGCCCATATTTAACTTATTCTGCTTTTTTATTTTGTTATTTGCAACTTTTATGTTTTCTAACCCTTTGTTTTCAATTACTACTTTGGTTGATATCGGTGAGTCACACGTTATAGTGAAAAAAGGCTCAAAATTGTTATGGCTTTTAGCTTCGAAACCGCTGCTTTACCTTGGTGCTTTATGGATGGTAATGCACCTTATCCTATACTCCAGGTATGGAGTTAAAATCGTTTTTGATAGTTACCGTTACTTAAACTATGTAGAGTCTATAGTTTCCGGCAGTTCTTATTGGCTTCAGCCCCACAGCATTTTTTATTCAAGTTATACTCTTTTTCTATTTCTCGTTTTACATGTTTTAAGTCAACCTATTGAGGTTGTCATTGCTTTACAAATTCTATTATCAGGAGTAGCTACTGTTTTTTTTTATAAAACTTTATATAATACCACCCAACATAGGGTAGCAGCGTTTATTGGTGTAGCATTCTATTTATTTTGGCCTCAAATTCATTCTTGGGGCTTTTACATACATACTGAATCACTTTATATAAGTACTTCAATATTCACTTTATATCTCATATCCAAAACAACACAAAACAGATATAGTCTTTTTGTTCTCGCTCTTATTCTTTGCTTTGCTATCTTTCTGCGACCAAATGGCATTTTTCTTTTATTAGGAGTTATTGCAGGAGTCATTTATCTCAAAAAAGATATGTTCACAACCACCCATTCTTATTTAGTTCTTGTTCTTGTGGTGCCTGCACTTCTGTTCAGTGCGAATTATGCATTAGAGATTTTCTCACCTTTACAGTACCTCAGCCAAGGACAAATAATTCAGGGCTATAATAAACTAACTATTCAGATCGATTCACCGCAACTAGTTCCGACTGATCCTGCATTACTGCATGTAATAGGTTTTATAAAGGAACAACCTGTCAGTTATATTAAGCTTTTGCTACTACGATTTATTTACCTATGGGCCCAAGTAAGACCTTACTACTCCAACATTCACAATATTGCAATCGTTATTTTTTTCATACCAGTCTTTATTCTGGCTCTTCGAGGAATAAGAAAGGCAATAAAGGAGCAAACATTTATTTTTATGGTTACTGTTTTATTCTTGCAAACCGTGATGACAATGGTCATAGCTGTAGATTGGGATAACAGATTTGTGGTTCCACTTTTACCTTTTGTCTTTTACTTTGCTTCCATTGGCTTTACATCCTTACTTTCGTTTAAATATGATGCTTAAGAAACTTAAAGTTGTATCGCTATTCGTTTCTCAAAATACCCCACAATGGATGGTTATTGTGGTTACGGTATTTATTTGGTTAGCAATACAGACATATTATTTTCAGACTTTAGGATTAAAAATTGTACCTGACAGCATCCGTAGATATATACCATCTGCAATCGAATTAGCTGAATCTGGCCATATGAGCTCTCTTCACGAATACAGATACATTGTCTATGTTGCCTTTTTATCATTTTTTGTGATTTCCAATATGAGCTTAGAACTAGTTGCTATACTACAGATCTGTATATCTGGAGCAGCAGCTATTTGCTTATATATGTCAGTGCAAAAATTATCTAATAATAAAATAACAGCATTGGGAGCAACGTATCTTTTTTATATTTTGGAAAGATGTCCAATTACTCAATGTTTATATTCTAACAGAGTCACTCTTTATTAGCTTTATTATTTTTGTACTTTACGCAATCGTTAGGGGCAAGAAGTTTACGCATTATCTGTTAGCTCTTGTATTAAGTCTAGTGCCAACCTTGTTGCGTCCTAATGGATTTATTATCTTACTCGGAGTTATTGTATGTATAATTTACCATTACAGAAATATTTTATTTGGTAATAAAATATTCTTTGGGACTGGTGCAATAATTCTTTCTGCAGTACTTATCTATGTTCTTGATAAGTATTTACTTGCAACTTTTGGAATTATTAGCTCCTATACGAAAGGGGAAGTGATATATGCTAGTAACTACTTTTCGGTTCCAACCGAAGGATTGGTACTACCAGCCAGGGAGGGATCTCCTCTTTTGGACATCCTATCGTTTATTTATTACAACCCAATATTTTTCTTTAAGCTATTTTTCTTAAAACTCTTTGTTTTTATAATTTATGCCAAACCTTACTACTCAAATTTCCACAATTTAGCAATTGTTTTCACCATATATCCTTTGTATTTTTTTTGCCTTTGGTATGTGTTTAAAATCAATAAACAATCTGCGAAGGCTTTCCTTATCACAATATTCTTTCTTCAAGCAATCATGGTGGCTATTACTACAGAAGATTGGGACTGTAGATTTATCGCACCCTTATTACCTATTCTAATAGCATTTGGATTTACAGGATTCTACAACTTTGTAAAAGGCAGGTTTATTGAAGGTCCTCAATTCACATCTCCACCCCCAGCCGCTCCTTAAAACCAGCATTGCCCTGTAGCCCGCCAGTATGCACCGCCACAATACGACTGCCTTTGGGGAAGTAGCCTTCTTGAATGAGATCTATCAAGCCATAGAACATCTTGCCGGTATAGACAGGCTCTAGCGGCAAATTATGCTCCTGCTGAAAGCTGCGGATAAAGTCCAACAGTTCAGGCTTCACCTTAGCGTAGCCTCCAAAGTGGTAATCGGTGATTAGCTGCCAGTTATTGTAATGCTGCCCGCTATAGCTTTGGATCAGTTGCTCAATCTCCTCCCGCAGGAATTCGCCTCCTTTCAGTGCTGGAAAGCCCAGCACTTGCTTCTCGCCCTCAAGCCCAGCGATGATGCCGGCTAAGGTACCACCCGTGCCGCTGGCGCAGCAGATGTAGTCGTAGTCGATGGAGATGTCTGACACAATTTCAGTACAGCCTTTCACGGCCAGGGTATTGGTACCACCTTCAGGTATGATATAAGGATTTCCGAACTGCTCAGTCAGTTGCATCAGGTATAGCGGGTCGGACTTTTCCCGGTAAGCTTCGCGGGAGATGTAGTGCAGCTCCATACCTGCCGCTGTGGCGAAACTGAGTGTAGGGTTGAGCGACAGATGCTCCTCTCCCCGGATGATGCCGATGGTCTTAAAACCAAACTCCTGCCCCGCTGCCGCTACAGCTGCGATATGGTTGGAGTAGGCGCCGCCAAAAGTCAGCAGCGTATCGTGCTGCAGCCGCTTTGCTTCCTGCAGGTTATACTTGAGCTTGCGCCACTTATTACCCGAAATAGTGGGGTGCAGCAAATCCTCCCGCTTTACCCAAAGCGCTATACCTTGCTCCTCCCATATTTTACTGTGCAGTTGTTGCAGCGGTGCTTCCATCGGCATCAAAACAAAGGCCCCGCATTTGCATACAGGGCCTTTGGCTTATACGATTACTTCTTTTTCTACTTCTTCAGGTTTTTTGCGCATTCCATAAAAGAACGCCCCACCGATCACTACCAATAACAGAATCGACGAGATCAGTGAGATGGTATTACCTAAGGTATAAGAACTCGGCTCGAACTTAAACTCGATGGTATGCTGCCCAGCCGGTACTTCCATGGCACGCAAAATGTAATTTACGCGGATGTGATCTACTGGCTTTCCGTCCAGGTAAGCTTGCCAGCCATCAGCGTAGTATACCTCCGAGAATACTGCCAGACCGGCCTGTGCTGCATTGGCTTTATACTTCAGGGCGTTCGGTTGGTACTCGGTCAGCTCGATAGTTGAACCTTCAGCATTATAGCTAGTCGCTGCTGTCTTGAACTTCGACACATCTACCACAGCAGTAGTACTTGCCTCCAGATCGTTCAGTGCTTCAATCTCTTCATCCGGAGTATTCACTGTCTTCACTTCGCTCACGAACCAGGCATTGCCCAAGGCACCTGGTAAGCGCTGTACCGGTTGCTGCGGATCGCCCGTGATCACGTAGCGGGTGTTGAGCATGCGCAGCACCTCCAGGTTGTTCTGCACAATGTGTCGGTCGATGATGTCCTGGTAGCGGCGCATTTTAGCGCCATGGTACCCACCTACTGATTTGTGAAAGTAAGAGGTACGGGCATCGTTAAACGGATTTGGCAGGTATAGCACACGGTAGTGCGGGTCTTTGTCCTGCAGAATCATCTGATCGGCTTTGGTCGGCTGGAAATGGTTTTCCACTACACGCTTCTCGAAATCGCCGTCATTAAGGTAGCGCTTATTCACGCTCCACAGGTCCACGAGTATCAGCAGGCCTATACCTGCCATGGTCATCGTGGCTGATAACTTACCTTTCAAGTAAAAATAGAGCAGACCAACTGACAGCGCAATGAAGATAAAAGAACGCAGGGCATCAGAGCGCATCATACTCTCACGGTCGGCACGGATGGCATCGAGCGGGAAATAAGACTGCTGCAGCTGTGGGTCCACTGCGCCGACGAAGCTGGCCGAACCGGCAAACAGCCATACCAGCAAACAGACACCGGCAGTTATACCTCCGGATATCAACAGTTTCTTGTCCAAGTCTTTGATCAAATTGCGATCACGGATGACTTTGTAAAGCGCCAGTATACCGAGCAGCGGCATCGTGATCTGCGCAATGATTAGGGCCGATGATACTGCCCTGAACTTGTTATAGCCCGGGAAGTAGTCGAACATGAAGTAGTTGAAGGCCTCGAAGTTTTTGCCCCATGCCAGCACAATGGAGAGAATGGTAGCGCCTAGTAGCCAAATGCGGGTAGGCTTGTGCACGATGAATAGCCCCAGTACGAAGAGGAAAATAATGATCGCTCCTACGTATACCGGACCGCTCGTCATCGGCTGCGGTCCCCAGTAAGTTGGCAAGCCCTGCTCTAGCGCCTGCTCTGCCTGAACCGGTGGCAGACCCAGCCCCAGTAGTGCCTGGTAGCTCTGCGAATCTTTATCGAGACGGGTGTTGCTACTGCTTCCACCATGGAAGTCAGGTATAAGCAGTGTCATGGTTTCGCCCACGCCGTAGCTCCAGCTAAAGGCATATTCGCGGTCGAGGCCGCTGGAAGTTTTGTCACCGCTGTTGGCCACGCTTAACTCTGATTTGCCTCGGATACTGTGTTGGCTGTATTCGGCCACGGTATAGAGTCTGCCGAAGTTTACGCCTACTGCCAGAATGGCTGCTATACCTAGCACCAATCCACGCTTGATCAGGTCGGCAATCCTGCCCTCTTTGATAGCGTAGATCAGTTCCACCACTATCCAAACCAGCACCATCAGGAGCATGTAGTAGGTCATTTGGAGGTGGTTGAAATGCAGGTTGAGCGTGAGAGCCAGCGCAAAGATGGCCGCCCCTATCCAGACGTTCCGCCGGAGGGCATAGAACATACCGGCGAGTACAAGCGGGATGTAGGCAATAGTAAGCGATTTGGTGTTGTGGCCCGCCTCCAGGATAATGAAGTTGTAGGAGGTAAAAGCAATGGCAATAGCGCCGATAATGGAGATCCAGGTATTGAGCCGCAGCGTGACCAACAGAATGTAGGCACAGAGCAGGGTGATAAAAATGTTACCTGCCATAGCCGGCAGGTTGAAAGTCAGGATGGTATGAATAACACCGGAGAAATCGCCAGGGTAGCGGGTATTGATCAGGTATGAGGGCATACCGCTGAACATGGAGTTCGTCCAGAGGGTCTCTTCGCCGGTGGCCTCGCGGTAGTCTTGTATCTCTTTGGCACCACCCTTAAACTGCAGAATGTCGTGCTGTGCTATCGCTTCCCTTCAAACAGGATAGGCGAAAAGTAGATAGCGGTAAGGAGCAGGAAAATCAGGATCGCGATGAGGTGCGGAAGCACATCGCGCTTAAAGTCAATAGAAGCTGTCATATCTTTCAGGAAACCTTAGAGCATGTTTAAAATTCATCTTTTGCGCTGCAAACTGCCATAAATGAACCTGACTTTATGTTTTTCTCGTCGCATAGCGCTGCTATGCAACTCCAAAACCACTTCGTCAGAACCCACTCTGAACAATTTTCGCTTGCAAAACGAAATTTAAATATGCTCTGGAATAGAGCTGAAAGATAGGGCTTTTATTTTATTTCTTCATAATCGACGTACTGGCCGCCGTTGAAATCCTTGCGGTCCGGCTGCTCCGGCACATAGTCAATCTTGACATCACCCTGTCGGCGGCCATTGCCGTTGGATTGCGGCTCTGGGCGTTGCTGGTTCATGTTAGAGTAGAAAAAAGTGCCATTGCGCAGGCTCTTCTTTACAAAGAAAGCCAGCAACCAGCGGAACAGGATGGGAGCTACTAATCTGATAAAGAAGATAACGAGTATGGTAACGAATATGAATTTAAGCATGATAGTCGGTTAAGGTATAGCCAGTTTGGTGGCCAGCTATTGTTTAACAAAAACAGTACCTTTTCTGTTACAACTCTCTTGCCAAAAGGTTATTGTCTGTCATTTCGGCGGAGCTATGCAAAGATAGGAAATTTGGAAGCGTTTGGGAAATGGGGATGTAGCTGACTCTAGCACAAGTCACCTCCCCCAGCCCCCTCCTAACAACAGGAGGGGGAGTTAACATACTCCTGCCCCTCTTGAGAGGGCACTTTCTACCACTGCTGGTTTCTAATAACACGTAATACGCCCCGCAGCTAAAAACCTCCGCAAACTCATCTGCTTTTCCTAGGCATTAACCACACGGGCAAACACACAAACACTGCTATAAGGGAAAAGAGAAAACCACCTATCGCCCCTACGGCAAATGAAAACCAGAACACTTCCTGCTGCCCATCTATAAGAAAAGGCACCAGCCCAAGCACCGTTGACGCAACTGTAAGGCAGACAGGCAACGCTTTATGCGTCACAGCTTTAAGGACAGCTCGGTTACTGCTTTGAGTGCTTTTAAGATTATTCAAATCGTTGATAATAAAAATAGCAGCATTTACGCCCACTCCACCCAGCAGTATAAAGGCTGCATAGCCACCCTGGTCAAAAGAAAAACCGAAAAGACTGAAGACAAGGAACAGCCCTATAAAAGAAACTGGTACAGTAAGCATAATAAAAAAAGGCTGCCGCAGACTCTCAAACAAGATGGCGCAGACAAAAAAGATTCCGAGCACCATTACCGCCAGCGCGCCATATTGCTTCCCTGCTTCTTTGTTTACACTCTTAAAAAGCGATGTGGCCTCGGCTGTATATCCAGGCTTCATTTCCCGCCTTGCCTGTGCCAGCACATCATCCAAAAACTGTGTCCCATACTTGTAGTTGCCAAAGTAAGTAAAGCTGAGGTTGCGGATATACTGCCGATCCTTTTTATGAATAGTATTGGCACTTTTCTCGAATGACAGCTTACCAAGCGTGCCGATCTGCATGCCAGGCTTACCATCCTCCTGCCTGAAACTACCGTGGAGTAATTGGTACACCGATAACTGCTCTGCATCCCGCTCCCGCAAAGACACGGGCAACAGCTCGTTCTGGTAAAGCAGGTACATGGCAGGGGCCATTGGTTTTGCACGGGCTCTCAGTGCCTCCGTTACCTCACCCGAGTTTAGCTTTGTCAGGTTTAGCTGCGCATTATCAAATTGAAATACATATTCTTCTATAGCCTGCTCTCCCCATAAAGCAACAGCATTTGTGTTTATATCCCTCACCCGTGCATTCTCAGCCAGTTTGGCAGCCAGCAGTTCAGCCTGCCGCTCTAACTCACTGTAGTTGTAACCACACAGTTCGGCCAATAACGCAGGCGTACTACTGCCACCTGCCCCGCTCGAAAAGCCTCTGCCCACGCCGTAAATCTGCCAGTTAGCTCCGCCCCAGTTCATGAATCGCGCAATCAGCTGGCTTCGCAGGGTGTAAGGCAGGCCTGCCCGTTCTGAAACAGGGTTAAAGGTTATCTGTAGGGTGGCGCTTTGCCCACTCTGCACCTGCGTTACATATTGCTCCAACCCTGCCACCGAAGCCAGGTATTGCTCTACTGTTCGCACAGCTTCATTCATCTGGGCAAGTGTGGCACCGTGGGGCATGGTGGCATGCAGGTGCAGCACCGTTTTTTCGGGTGTGCGAAAACTGGCTTTGTCGTATACTTCCTGCACGAAAGGACGCAGCGCACCGCCCAGGGCTACATCCGCGTAAGGTTTTACCTTTTGCTGATATAGTTCACTACCAATGGAGCTGTTATACCAGCCCCACCCCTCCACAGAAGCAGGCAGCATAAAAACAGGCAGACCGAAAAGCAAAACCACTATAGTTGTAAAAGCAATGCGGTAACGCGCCAGAAATTGAATAAAAGCACCATAATACTGCCACAGCCATACTTGCTTTTTGAGCTTCTGATAGTATCGTCGGCCTTTTTGTTTTGACTTTTGCTTTGGGCTTAAAAGCTTGTAAGCTGCGGGTGTATAGAACCATGCCACCAGTAACGACACCGCCAGCATGGCCATCATGATCTGGGCAAACTCCCTCAGGTTAAGCTGTTGCTCCTCTGGCAGCACATATACTACCAGCAAAGCACACAGGCTGGTGAGCGTGGCCCCCACCAGGGCAGCAAATATTTTACGGTTGCCGCGGCGGTGCAAGTGGTCGAGCATGATGATGGCAGAGTCTACCACAAGTCCAAATGACACCGTAACGCCAGCCAGAGTATACAGGTGAATGCCAATACCGAGACTCCAGGCGCACAATGCACCCAGCAGAGATTAACGACCAGCCCAGAGAAGAGTACCGACAGGTAGCGCCAATCGCGGTGTAGCAGAAAAACGAACAGTACCAACACCAACAGCGAGAGCCCTGTTCGCAAGTATACTTTCTGTAGTTCCTGCCGCAAGAAAGCGGTATCGTCGTATTGTTGTTGCACGGTAAAGGCCGCTGGCAGCAGCTGTCGCAGCGCCGCCATCTCTTTCTCCACATCATTTGCCAGCTGCATATTGTTTTGCTCAAGCTGTGCATACACTGTTACAGCAACCGTATTCAGGCCATTCACCCTGAAATAACGCTGCGGCTCCTGCTCCTCTATACCTACTATAGCCACATCGCGCAACAATACGGCAGCACCAGTGGCTGTATAAGCAACAGGCAGTTCCTTTAGCTGTGTGGTACTCTCTAATGCATTGCTGGCCATCACTGAGAGTCGCTGCCCCTTTGCGTCAGTCACAGACCCCAGGTATACGGCCTGCGACTCCTGCCCTACCCGCTCCAATATCTCTTCGCGCTTCAGACCATATCGGATCAGGCGCTCTTGGTCAAAGATTATACTCAACTGCAGCGGCTCTGCTCCTGTCACTGTAACCTGCTCCACACCCTGCAACTGCGACAACCTTGGCTGTAACACTTCTGTTGCTACTTTTTGAATATGACTGGCAGCCAACGGAGCATTTACATTGTAGATAAGCAGCGGCATGGCTTTTACAGTGCTCACCTGCCCTGGACTAATAGCAGGATAGTTGACAGTGGCGGGCAATGTGGGGTATACCTGCCGCAACAGCGCCGCCAGTTCAAACCGTTTCAGATCCATGTCTTCGTGCCTGCCGAAGCTAAGCGTAATATGTCCTTGATTATAGTTTGAAATGGACTCTATCTCCTTTAGCCCCTGCAACTGCGAAAAAGCATTCTCCAGTACCGATGTAACGGCCTCTTCCACTACGGCGGGAGGCGCATCGGGATAAGCATAGCGCACCGTTAAGCTCGGCAGGCTGTGTGTGGGGTTAAGGTCTATAGACAGCCTTGGCGCAAGCCTAGCAGACTTACAGCTACAAAAAGTATAACGGTTCTGAAAGGTGTTAGAAACTTCATGTAAAACCCCGAATAATAACTCCCCTTTGAAGATTGCCTGCGATTGAAGAATATCTTAACTAATATCTACCAAATATAAA